>NYWC01000038.1 GCA_002684935.1 Gammaproteobacteria bacterium | reverse complement strand
ATGGTAATACATTTGAACTAATAGGAAATATTATGCCTGAAAAGATTAAACCTCGTGACAAACCCCATTACGTAAACAATAGAGACTTCTCGTATGCAGTTGTCGACTATGTTACTCAAGCAAATGCAGCAAAAGAGGCTGGTAAAAAGAATCCAGTTGTACCTGATTATATCGCAATATGTTTTATGAAGATATGTGAAGGTCTATCTCATAAACCAAACTTTGTACGATATACATATCGAGATGAGATGGTAATGGATGGTGTTGAGAATTGTTTGAAAGCAATATACAATTATAGAATAGATGCAAGCACAAGAACTGGTAAGCCTAATGCATTCTCATATTTTACACAGATAGCTTACTTTGCTTTTATACGACGCATTGTAAAAGAAAAGAAACAAGCTGATATCAAATTTAAATTTATGGAGCAAGCAAACATTGAAGAGTTTGTATCTGCTATTGATATGAATAGTCCAATCGATCAATCATTCCTTGATACACTTCGTGAGAAGATTTCGAAAATACAAGAAGTCGATAAGCAAGTAAAAGAATTTGCAAAGGAAGAGAAGGAAAAGAAAAAGAAAGGATTAGAATTGGTTATGGAATATGCATAAAATATATATTACTGGAATTGCTGGCTTTATAGGTTTTCACACAGCTGAGAAGTTAGCTATGCAAGGTTATGAAGTTGGTGGTGTAGATAACTTTAATGACTACTATGATCCTCAATTAAAACATGATAGGGCAAAGATATTAGAAGATAAGTATGGTATCAAAACCTATAATCATGATATAGAGATTATCCCATGGAGACATCATTTAGAAAATTATGATGCAGTAATACACTTAGCTGCACATGCAGGTGTACGACATTCTTTAGAGAATCCACAAATGTATATNGATACAAATATAACTGGAACTCAAAGATTGATTNATGCATGTGAGGAATATGAAATACCTGTTGTATATGCNTCATCATCTACTGTNGATTCTGATCATCTTAATCCTTATGCTTGGTCTAAATATGTNAANGAAAAACAATTTGAAACATCTAAANTNCTNNCNAGCAGGCTTNAGNTTNTANACNGTNTATGGNGANTATGGTNGACCTGANATGGCNTTNNNTNNATTNGCAGANNNTATGTCTCAAGGTAAAGCAATAGANATCTATAATGAAGGTGACATGCAANGAGACTTTACTTANGTTGGTGATTTAGTTGATGGTATTNANATTNTATTAGAGNATNTNCTTANNCANNCCAGCAANAGAATCANCATGANATNTATNANCTTGGNACAGGNAAATCAAATGANTTAATGGATTATATAGAATGTTTAGANNATGAATTAGGNAGAGTNTCTTTAAAGAANTATTTGCCTATGCATCCNGCAGATGTNAAATCNACACNAGCANANATNNNNAAGNNTCAANNATTAGGATANANTCCAANNNNANCAATTCAAGAAGGANTNAAATACTTTGCAGATTGGTTTAAGCATGTACATTTNGAAAATATATGATATAATGTGNAGGATGAATAAGAAATTTTTAATNATAGGATATGGNGTAGTNGGTAAAGCTGTGTTTNCNGGNTTATCACAAAAATATNNTGTAGANATATTAGATCCTCCAGCAGGNTATGAATTANTNCAAANNGATTACATATANCCACATTANCATCTTTATGATGGTATTATNATATGTTTNCCTACACCNCAAGGACCAATGGGTGANTGTGATGANATGNTNGTTGAACAATACCATCGTGAGATNCGTAANNATGCACCAANNGTACCTNTTCTTATTAAGTCNACTATATCTGTNGAGCTTATAGATTTATTAAGNGAAGATAGATTTATTACNACAAANCCAGANTTNTTAACNGAAGCTGACTCANAANAAGAATTTNTAAATCAAAAGTTTANTATATTTGGTGGAAGTCAATCTTTATNTTGGTGTACAATATTTCAAGATGCTGGAATTAAAATGAATCATATTAAATTTACTGATAAAAGAACAGCAGCTTANGCNAAATATGCTATCAATACATTCCTTGCNACAAAGGTTATATTCTTTAATCAACTACAAGATATGTTTGGTGAAGATGGATTTGATGAGCTTACACAACTAATATCAATGGACGAACGTATTGGTAAAAGCCATATGATGGTTCCAGGACGAGATAGAAAATACGGATTTGGTGGCATGTGCTTTCCAAAAGATACAAAAGCCTTTGTAAAATCTGGCCAAGGCAAACTTAGTCTATTAGAAAAGGCTATAGATATAAACAAGGAGATAAGAGATGAGACTACAACATAGTGCATGGGTATTCGATAAAGCTTTGAATAAAGCTACATGCGATGAACTAATACGAATAGGTAATGAACAAATTATAGAAGAAGCTACAGTCGATGGAGGTAAACAACCTGCAAAGAAAACTCGAATTTGTAAAACTGGATGGATATATGATCCGTACATTATGGACCAGATTATGGAATATGTAAGTACAGCAAATGTCCAAGCTGGTTGGAATTTTGATTATGATACTCCTCAAGCTATTCAGTTTACTAAGTACGAAGTAGGTAGTCATTATAATTGGCATCGTGATACAAATACAGATTTAAGTAAAACAGGTGATGCAACAAGAAAGATAAGTATTACTATAAACTTAAATGATGATTACGAAGGTGGTGATTTAGAAATAGATTCAGAAGATCATTATTGGACAAAAAACTCACGAAAGGTACGTAGTGGTTTAGGTAATATAGCCGTATTCCCATCTGATACATATCATAGAGTAACNAAAGTTACAAAGGGTACACGATATAGTTTAGTTGTTTGGGTAATGGGTGAACCATGGAGGTAGTATGAGATTAAAACATTTTGTTTGGTCATTTCCAGAAGCATTAGACTCTGCTATGTGTGATCGTATAATTGAATTAGGTTTATCTAAACAAAAAAGTAAAGCCACTGTTCAAAATAAAGAAGAAAATTATAGAGAGTCAAATGTTGTATGGCTAAATGATAAATGGATAGTAGAGGAATTAATACCATACATATATACAGCAAATGAAAGAGCAGGTTGGAATTTCCAATGGGAACCAGTCGAATCAATTCAATTTACTGAATACAACAAAGGCGGTTATTACGATTGGCATAGAGATTCATTTGAGCAACCAGATGATGCTGGTAAAATAAGAAAGATAAGTGTTACCATAAATCTGAATGATGATTTTGAAGGTGGTGATATGTGGTTTGATAACGCATTAGAATATAATAAAACAGATCCTAAGAAGATAAATAAAACGAAGGGTGGTATTACTGTATTCCCATCTCATGTTTGGCATAAGGTAGATAAAGTTAAAAAGGGTACAAGATATAGTTTAGTTTTTTGGTTTAAAGGAAATCAATTTGTATGAAGATAGCATTATTAAATGATACACATTGTGGTGTAAGAAATAGTTCAGAGATATTCATAGACTTCCAAGAGAGATTCTATGAGCAAGTATTCTTTCCATTCTGTAAAGATAATGATATAAAACATATTATACATCTCGGTGATTATTATGACCATCGTAAGTTTGTAAACTTTAAGGCGTTGAATGCTAATCGTAGACATTTCCTTGAGCCTATGAAACAGAATGGTATGACCATGGACATTATTCCAGGTAACCATGATGTATTCCATAAGAACACAAATGATTTATGTTCTCTCAAAGAACTATTAGGTTATTACACAAGCAATATCAATATCATTATGAAACCATCAACATTAAACTATGATGGGTGTGATGTACATTTAGTACCATGGATTAACTCAGAGAATTGGGATTCATCAATGAATTTCTTATCAAGTAATAAAGGTATTATGATGGGTCATTTAGAGTTGCAAGGCTTTGAAATGATGAGAGGTATTAAACAACCTATGGGTCATGGTATGGGTGTAGAACCTTTTGCGCACTTTGACTTATGTTTATCAGGTCATTATCATGCCTCATCTCAGCAAGGGAACATACGTTACTTAGGATGTCAAATGGAATTTACATGGGCTGATGCAAATGATCAGAAATATTTCCATGTATTCGATACAGATACAAAAACAATAGAGGCAATACCTAATCCGCTCACTTTATTTGAGAAAATATATTATGACGATACAGATACAGATTACACGAATTATGATATAAATACTCTTACGGGCAAATTTGTTAAAGTAATTGTAGGGAATAAGTCTAACCCCTTCATGTTTGACAAATTTATTGAACGGATTTCAGAGCTGAATACACATGATTTAAAGATAGCTGAAAATTTCTCTGAGTTCTTAGGTGAGAATGTACTCACCAATATAGAAGATGTAGAAAATACAACAGACTTAATGGCAAGTTATATTGATGGTGTGAATACAGATCTTGACAAGGATAAGCTCAAGACTCTAATGAACAGTCTCTATAATGATGCCATAGATATGGAGATACAGTAATGAAGATGAAGAAAATTTCAAAATCAAGATGGGCGATGTTATTATTTGTTATAGTAGCAATCGTTGTTTTATTTAATGTAACAGGTTGTTCAGTATTAACTGATCAATTTGAAAAAGCTAAAGGACTGGTAATTGAAACACCAGAATGTGATTTATCATGTATAGAAGAAGTAAGGGGCTAGACCCAGAAGATAATAGACTGCTATGGGCAGTTTATCAATTTGCAGTAACATGCGTTATTATAGGATTTATATCTTGGCCGTTTTGGGCTAGGGCAGATGTCACACAAGTGTGGACAGATTTTAGCCCTAAGCCTGAAGTGGTACGTGATATAGCACCTGAACCAACAAAGAATACAGCAGCAATCGTTAAAGAAGTTCAAGAAGTTCAAATCGAAGCCAAAACTAATGAGGCTGGTACAGAGAATTTAGATAAAGAAAAGTATAGATCATACTTTGAAGATAAGTCTCTTGTGCTTATGGTCTTAGGTGGAGTAGAATATTGGAAAATGAATTGCGGTGAGCTTTCTATACAAGGCAATTACTTCATGCAGCTTGCAATCAAAAAGCATGAAATAGACGAAGAGGAAATGCATATGGATATGAGTTTCCAAACTGGTTTATTTGCAGCTCAACTATATAATAGCTGCGACCACTTTTTACAACAAGTAAAAACGATTGGATTAGATATGATGTTTGTAGTAGACCCAGATGTTGTACCTTCACCAGAAGCAATAAATAATATAAGCAATCCAGAAACATAAGTATGTACAAATCATACTTTTGTGATATAATATACCCATGATATTATTCAAAGAACTTACGTACAAAAACTTTCTTTCCACAGGCAACAACCCAATAATAATAGATCTTAACAAATCAAGATCTACGCTTATTGTTGGTACAAATGGCACAGGTAAATCTACCATTTTAGATGCCATATCCTTTGCTTTGTTTAATAAGCCTCATCGTAATGTCAAGAGAGGTGGCTTAGTTAACTCAGTAAATGGTAAAGCATGTGAAGTCACTATAGAATTTGAAACTGCTGGCCACAATTGGAAAGTATTACGTGGTATTAAACCAAATAAGTTTGAAGTCTATCAAGATGGTAACATGATAGATCAGCAGACGAATGTAAGAGACTATCAAAAGTTCTTAGAGCAAAACATATTAAAGCTTAATCATAAATCATTCCATCAGATTGTGGTATTAGGATCATCTTCATTTATACCATTTATGCAGCTCAAAGCTTGGGATCGTAGAGATGTGATTGAGGATCTATTAGATATTGGTGTGTTTAGTAAGATGAAGACAGTACTTAAGCAACGTAATAATATACAAAAAGATTTGGCAAAGAGCTCACGTATATCATTAGATAATCAGAAAGACAAAATAGAATATCAAAAGAAACACATATCTCAACTAGAAAACATTAATAAATCTGCAAAAATGGATTTCGAAGAAGATATTATAAATGCACAAAATGAGATGGATTCGTTAAAATCTAAATTAGATAAATATCCGCTCGGTCTCCGTGGCACTCTCAACTCTTTGAGGAAAGTCCGTGAAGGGTTGCAAACTGAAAAGGGTAAACACACCCATTCTATGAAAGAACTTGTAAGTAAAGCAAAGTTCTTTGAAGTAAATACTGCGTGTCCAACATGTACTCAAGAGATTAGTGAAAATGTAAAGAACTCTATGCTGACTGATGTACGTGCACAAGCCCAACAAACACAAAAAGATATAGAATTAAACAATATAAAGTATGATGAGACTATTGAAACATTAGAGAAAGTGCAAGATCAAATCTCAGATATGGCAAATATTAATTCTCAAATGTCTACGCAAACTGATATCATGGCAAAGCTAGCAAATAAACAAGTCAAAGAGGTTGATATAGATGCACCAGCCAAAGAACTTGTGGATATGACTTACGATCTTATTGATATACAAGATAACCTCACAGAAGCTGAAGATCAGATATTATATAACAATATAGCATCTGAGATGCTCAAGGACACTGGTATTCGTACTAAAATTATTAAAGAGTATTTACCCGTAATGAATAATCTTATAAACAAATACCTCCAAACACTTGAATTCTTTGTAGCATTCCATTTAAATGAGAACTTTGAAGAGTCAATTAAGTCTAGACATCGCGATGAATTTGTATATGCTAACTTCTCTGAAGGTGAGAAGATGCGTATTGATTTATCGTTGTTATTTGCGTGGAGACAAGTAGCAAAGATGAAGAACTCTACAAACACAAATCTATTAATCCTTGATGAGACATTTGATTCATCTCTTGATGATGAAGGTACAGATAATCTAATGAAGATCTTAAAGACATTAGAGAAAGGCACAAACACATTTATTATATCACATAAACCTGATGTGTTAGAAAGCAAGATGGAGCAAAAGATTCAATTCGTTAAAAAGAATAATTTTTCTGCTATCTCATAACGATAGAAAAATATTCTACAAAAGCTTCACCTGGTAAAAAAATACGTTTATTTACCGAAAATAATCTCCAAAGACCCGTAAAACATGATATAATGGTACCATATTAATTGAAAAGGACTATATTATGAAACTGATTAAACACACTATGGACATAGATCCAAACATCTCGATTCACGAAATATTTAAAACATTAGATTTTTTCGCTGCTAGATTTATATCTTTAAACGAACAACCTAACTTACCGTTACCGTCAATAACGATTGAGATTACACCTGACAATTTGACACGACTTAAAACTCAAATATGATCTTTCCCTGGCACCATAAAAAAGTCACCCTGGCACCATAAGTTTTCTCCAAAGACTGCCAAAACATGATATAATGGTACCATACTTAATAAAAAAGGACTAAATAATGAATAATGTGATTGAAAAATTAATGAGTAAATATCCTAATAAGACGATATTTACATCGAAAGAGATTAAAGCTGCTGCTGTTGAGATTGGTGAAAATCCTCGCTCAGCGTATACAGCTGTTAAATATACTAACAATTGTCCATCGCCTCATCGTGGATCTTATAACTTGGAGAGAATGATGCCAAAATCATCTATACCATCTAAAGCTGCTCCTGAAATGGTCAAAGGTGTTGAATCAGTTTCAAATGACGAAGTCTTTGTTCCTGATTTTGATCCTACTTTTGTTCCTTGGGGAAACTTTACTGAAATTGTAAAAGTTCTTAAATCAAGAATGTTTTATCCAACGTTTGTTTCTGGTTTATCTGGAAATGGTAAAACATTTCAGATCGAACAAGCATGCGCTAAGCTTAATCGCGAATATGTACGTGTTCAGATTTCACCAGAAACTGATGAAGATGATTTGATTGGTGGTTTTCGTTTGATTAAAGGCGAGACTGTTTTCCAAAAAGGTCCAGTGATTAAAGCTATGGAAGCTGGTGCTGTTCTTATGATTGACGAGATCGATCGTGGAACTAATAAAATTATGTGTTTACAAGGTGTGCTTGAAGGCAAACCAGTTCTGATCAAAAAAACTGGTGAAGTTGTTGAACCTGCTGAAGGTTTTAATGTGATTGCCACTGCTAACACAAAAGGTAAAGGTTCAGAAGATGGACGTTACTCAGGTGCAACTATTATTGACGATGCATTCTTAGAGCGTTTCACTATTACTCTTGAACAAACTTTCCCTACTATTGCTACTGAAGAAAAAATTGTTATGAAGCATATGTCAAAGTTTGAAGCTATTGACGAAGAATTTGCTAAGCTACTTGTTGGTTGGGCAGATGCTATTCGTAAGACTTTTTATGATGAAGGTATTGACGAAGTTATTTCAACTCGTCGTTTATGCCACATTGTTCAAACTTTCTCTATCTTCGGTAAGAGAGACAAAGCGATTGCTCTTTGTGTAAATCGTTTTGANGANGANACTAAAGAAGCTTTCATTGATCTTTATGANAANGTTGATGCNACTATTAATNNTCCTGAAGAAGTTGAGATAGATTTAGATGNTGAACCAAACTTTAAAGATAACAACAATTGGGAGGACGAATAATATGAATCTATCTGCTCAAGAATACTTAGCGAAGCTATTAGCTAAAGAGAACTTATCTGTTCAACACGGTAATTATTCTACAGCTAGTTTCNATGTTGTGAATCGTGTACTTCGTCTTCCACTTTGGAAAGACAAAGGTAAAGATGTTTACGATCTTCTTGTTGGTCATGAAGTTGGTCATGCTCTTTATACTCCTGCTGATGGATGGCACGATTCTGAAAAGAAAATTGGTAAAATTCCAAGAGCTTACTTAAACATTGTCGAAGACATTCGTATCGAACGTAAAATCATGGAAGCATATCCTGGAATTAAACGTAGGTTTAAAAATGGTTATAAAGTTCTTTTTGATACTGATCTTTTCGGTACTAATGAAAGAGATATTAATAAAGCTGGTCTTATGGATCGTTTAAATGTTTCTTCAAAAGGTCGTGGNTATGTTCCAGTTGAATTCTCAAATGAAGAATCTCCATTAGTCAAAGAAGCTATGGAAGTTGAAACTTGGGACGATGTTGTTGATGTTTGCAAAAAGCTTTATGATTTCATCGAAGATCAAAAAGATGAGAAAGAAGAAGAAGATAAAGATGAAATGGAAATGGGTATGCCAAGCTCTGATAGTGGTGAAGCTCCTGAGAACGAAGGTGAAATTCCAATGTCAGGTGATGAAGAAAGCGATGACTCTGAAGAAGGAAATGGTGAAGCTGATGGTGAATCTGATGAAGATTCTTCTACTTCAGCTGTTGACCAAGAAGGTGGTGACGATGATGGTCACGAGACTTGGACTGAAGATACTCAAAGAGAACGCGAAGAAGAATTACTTGAAAAATCTCCTGAGAGACAATACGAAAGAAGTGGTCAACCACAATATTCATGTGGTCTTTCTTCTGAAAATATGGACAAAATTCTTTATTCTTATGATGATGCTAAGGCTTTACGTAATAGATGGATATCTGAGAATACAGATGATGAATATGCAGTTGCTCAAGCTCCATACAATCATCAAGCTTGTATGGAAGATTGGTCAGAGACTAAGCAAACTTATAAGACTCAAGCAAATTTACTTGCAAAAGATTTCGAACGTAAGAAGGCTGCATTTGAATATTCACGTTCTCGCACTGCGAAATCTGGAAAGCTTGATCCTTTAAAGCTTCATGCTTACAAAACTTCTGAAGATATTTTCTTGACTACTACTCAATTAGCTCAAGCAAAATCACATGGAATCATGTTGTTCCTTGATCTTTCTGGTTCAATGGCTGAACTTATCGAAGATGTTACTGCTCAAGCAATTACTATTGCAATGTTTTGTCGTCAAGTGAACATTCCTTTCGAAGCTTATTCATTTACTACTACTTCATATTGGAGAAGATCAAACAAAGAAGAAGGTATGCGCGAAGCTCTACCTGAAGCTTCAGAGATAAATGCTGAAGGTTGTAAAGTTGTTGAGATGTTCTCTTCAAAGATGAATAAGAAAACTTTTGATGAAGCTTCTTATATTGCATTTGCTGTTGCTAAAGCTCATGCTTATTCAAATAAGCAAGCATATCATATCTCTGGTCATTACTTACATGGTGTTGATCAAATGGGTTCAACTCCTCTTATTCAGACTGCAATTCTTGCAGCTAAGTTGACTAAACAATTTACACGTAAATTTGCATTGCAAAACACAAACATTATGTTCTTAACTGATGGCTATCCTGATGGATTAAGTATTCAGCATGATNAGAAATCAAATGTTTATACTTCACGTGAAGTGATGATAAACTTTGAAGGTNAAATGATTCGTGGTCAAGGTGGTCGTGAGATTTACGAAAATGTTTTACTTCGCCTTAAAGAGATAACTGGTGCAACTATAATGGGTTTCCACCTTGCATATGATGCTTCTACTTTTGGTCAAGGTTATACATCAATTGCTGGTGAATTTCGTGAAGATATTAAATCATGGAGAAAAGATGGTTTTTCGGCATGGAAAAATGTCAAAGGTTATGATGATTATTTCATTATTAAAATCAATCGTTCTGCAAGATTTGATGCTGATGTGTTTACTCCTAAAAAAGCTGACACGATTAATGATCTTAAACGTGAGTTCAAAAAGTTTTCAAAGACTAAGAAAGGCAATAAGCAATTAGTTGCTAGAATCACTGACGCAGTTGCTGCTTAATTTATTTAGGGCGAAGGTATGTACTTTTGCCCTTTTTGTGATATAATAATACCATAAATGAAAAAGGAACTATATGAAATTTAATGAATTACAAAACATCAATGAGCTAACAACATATGTCGAGAGTACTTACTCTAAACATTATGCATCTGCTAATGGTGTTCAAAGTATGGATCTGATCAGTGCCTCAGGCTTAGGATTAGATTTTTGTCTTGGCAATGTATTGAAATATGCATCAAGATATGGCAAAAAGAACGGAGCAAATCGTGAAGATCTTATGAAGATTATGCACTATACTCTATTAGCAATTAATGAACATGACTTAAAGGAGTCTGATAATGAAACTTAGTAATGAAATAAAAGATGTATTGAATAACTATCAAGGTATCAATAGCAATATTGCTCTTGGTGAAGAAGGTGGATTTATCCGAACGATGTCCACTTCTAAAACTCTTATGTCAAAAGCTCATATAGCTTTTGATGCACCATACACATTTGGCATATATGACTTAGGTGAATTCCTAGCTTGTCTTAATATGTTTGATGATCCTACATTGTCATTCGATGATGATAAAAAGTTTGTTAATATTACTGATGGTGTTACAGCATTCAAATATTACTTCTCTGATATCGACATCCTAACAGTCCCAACAAACGATATTAACTTACCATGTGAAGATCTAAAATTTACACTAACACATGATGAGTTAAATCAATTACGTAAAGCTTCTTCTACTCTTAAAACCAGTAATCTAAGCATACGTAAAAACGATGGTGCTTTGTTTATTGAATGTGTTATTGTCGATAAACAAAACCCTACATCTAATCAATTCACAATGAACGTTGCGAATTGTAGTATAAATACTGATGCTGAATTTGATTTTGTGTTTGACATAAACAATTTCAAATTTAAACCTGCTGACTCATATGAGTTTGGTATTGATAAGAAGCAGGTAGCATTAATAAAGGCGGGTAACACAGACTACTGGGTTGCTCTTGATAAAACTACAACATTTAAGGAATCATAATGGCAAAGAAAGATAAAGCAACTGAAGCTCCAACTGAAACTGTAGAACAACCACCTGTGCCTCAAGGACAGGGACTTAACCTAAGTGACATTCGTGCTTGCGTTAGTATTATTGATATAGTAACTAAACGTGGTGCGTTTGAAGGTGTTGAGTTATCAGATGTTGGTGCAGTACGTAATCGTTTAGATAATTTTCTAAAAGCTGCAGACGAAGCTCAAGCTGCAAAAGTAGAAGCAGAAGCAGAAACTCCAGCTGAGTAAGTATGTACTTTTAACTAAAGCATGGTATAATATTACCATGCTTATTATATTATGAGGTGTATGTGAAAGAATTTTTATTCGTAGAAAAGTATAGACCACAAACCATTGAGGATTGCATTCTCCCTAGCGGCTTAAAGGAAACATTTCAAAAGATAGTCGATAAGGGAGAAATCCCCAATATGATGTTTACAGGCTCTGCAGGTGTAGGTAAAACTACAGTTGCTCGAGCATTATGTAATGAATTAGATCTTGACTATATGTTGATTAATGGTTCCGAAGATGGAAACATTGATACATTACGTGGTAAGATCAAACAGTTTGCAAGTACTATATCATTACAAGGTGGACAAAAAGTAGTTATCCTCGATGAGGCTGATTACCTTAATCCACAATCTACACAACCTGCATTACGTGGGTTTATCGAAGAGTTCTCTTCTAATTGTAGATTTATTCTTACTTGCAATTTTAAGAATCGTATAATAGATCCTCTCCATTCGAGATGTTCTATATATGAATTCAACTTAGGAAACAAGGCAGAGATGGCACAGACATTTATGGCTAGGCTTCAATTCATTCTTGATTCCGAACATATTATATATGACAATGCAGTGATTGCAGAACTCATTATGAAATACATACCTGATTGGAGACGTGTCATTAATGAATGTCAAAGATATGGTATGAGTGGTCATATCGATACAGGTATTCTTGTTACTCTATCTGAAACAAGTATTGCTGGATTGATGGAAGACCTTAAGACAAAAAACTTTAAGAAGATGCGTAAATGGGTAACAGATAACATTGACGTAGAATCAGCAAAGTTATTTAGATTAATTTATGATAACATGTCAGATTATGTCGAGCCTTCAAGTATTCCACAGTTAGTCCTTATACTTGCAGACTATTCATATAAAGATAGCTTTGTAGCTGATCATGAATTAAATGTAGTTGCATGCATGACAGAAATCATGTCATCGATTAATTTTAAATGAAACACTTAAGAGAAGTTAACATGACTTATGGACAACACTTATTGCATGCTACGTCAATAGCAATAGTTCTTATAGTCCATGGTTTATTTCCTTGGGTATGGGAAACAAAAGCAACAGAGATGTTGTGCAAAAATAAAGGAGATCTATGATTGAACAACTTGCAATATACGCACAAATAATTATAGCCATTGGTGTAGTTATGGTTGTGTGGCAGCTCGAAAAGGCTGGTAGATTATTAAAAATGATGAGTCAATTTTTAGCGGAGGCAGTAGAAGAACATGACAAAGTATAGTAACGTAACACCTTATCGAGAAACTAATAATTTCTTTGCATCACCAACTCTTTATGAAAATATACGAGAGTTTTTATTAGGTGAAATAATCGAAATTTGTTTTACAAAGAAAGATGGCACAGAACGTAAGATGTTATGTACGCTAAAGGCTGAACATATCCCAGTTTATAATACACCAATATTAGAAGATGAGTCTGGTGTAGTGGAGAATAAATCTTATATGAATGTATTCGATGTCGAAAACAATGGATGGAGATCATTCATCATTGATAATGTTAAATATATAAAGACGAACCTTGAACCCATTTGAATTAATTAAATCTATATCCAACACAAAGAAGGATATACTTGAGAATGAGAAAGATTACAATGCCTTTATGGTTAATCGTGGTCTTTCATATTTCCCCGATACTGTGATATACGCTAACGAAATGAATAGGTTTCATCATCTCGATCAGCGCTTGCAGTATCATTTTCTTATAAATACTATTAGAAAACGTAATCGTTTTTCTAAGTGGAACAAGTCGATTGAATCTGAAAATATCAGTGTTATAAAGCAATATTATGGTTATAGCAATGAAAAAGCTCGTGATGTACTTCCGCTTTTAAGTAATGAAAATCTTAAATACATAAGAGGAAGAATACAGCATGGCGGAATTCAACGATGAACTGGTAAATTGGAAACCAGAGATGATGTTAGAAGTTACATTGGCAGAGCCCGATGATTTTTTAAAGATACGTGAAACTCTCACCAGAATAGGCGTTGCATCAAAGAAAGATAACAAATTATATCAATCATGCCATATACTACATAAACAAGGTAGATATTTCATAACTCATTTTAAAGANCTATTCTTATTAGACGGTAAGCCTTCTAANCTNACAGANAATGATCTTAAACGTAGGAATACAATTGTCAAATTAATGGATGATTGGGGATTACTNGAGACAGTAACACCAGTGGGCGAAGTCGCCGCATTAAACCAAATTAAAATTATATCTCATAAAGATAAATCAGATTGGGAATTATGCCCCAAATATAATATAGGTATTAAATAAAACCTGTATAAATAAAACTGAGTATGCCGAAAGGGTATTCATTTTTTTAACCTTGCTATACATAGGAGGTCAATATGACAAACTTAGCATTTAACTTCCCAAGAGATACGTTCTTGGGTTTTGATCAACTCTTTAATACGTTGCAAAATACGAATCTAGAAACCGTTCGAGGTGCTGGATATCCACCGTATAATGTAATTAAACGAGATGATGGTCACTTTCTAATTGAGATCGCTGTCGCAGGATTTAAAAAGGAAGACATTGATTTGACACTTGAGAAAGGTGTTTTAACAATTACTGGAAAGAAACATTCTGGTTTAGATACAAGAGACTATGCACATCGTGGCATTTCTCAAAGGGCGTTTGAAAGATCATTTACTTTAGCTGACACACTCAAAGTTGTTGGCGCTGATATTGTAGATGGTATGCTTGTAGTTATTTTGGAGAACAATATTCCAGAAGAAGACAAGCCTCAAACTATCAATTTAGGTGACCTGCCGAAATCAGCTAAAAAGCTGTTACTAGGCTAAATACTAAGGAGCACATGGCATATTCAGCGAAAGTTTTAGATCATTACAACAATCCACGCAATGTGGGTAAGATGGATATGAAAGATCCTAATGTGGGAACTGGTATGGTAGGTGCTCCTGCTTGTGGCGATGTTATGAAATTACAAATACGTATAGAAGATGACGTGGTCACAGATGCAAAATTTAAAACATATGGTTGCGGATCAGCAATTGCCTCAAGCTCATTGCTAACAGAATGGGTTAAGGGTAAAACAATACATCAAGTAGAAGAAATTAAAAATACTGAAATTGTTGAAGAGCTTAATCTGCCTCCAGTAAAAATACACTGTAGCGTATTAGCAGAAGATGCTATTAAGTCAGCAGTNNNAGACTATATNANTAAACAAGAAACCAATAAGGAACACAGATGAATGAAATTAGATTAGTTCGACTNACGTCGGGTGAAGAGTTATTATGTAAAAAATTAAATGAGTCAGGTTTAACAATCACAATCACACAAGCTGTTGCATTAGTACCTACAAAAGAAAGATTAGGTTTTATGCCTTACTTACCGTATGCTGATATAGATACATTAATAGTTAAAAAAGAACATATCATGTTTGATCTTAAACCAACAAAAGAATTAGCAGATCAACATGTTTTAATGCATAACGATTCGAATATAGTTACACCAGAAAAACCACAAATTGTAGTTTAATGAATTTAGATATCGAACATTATATCCATAAAGCAAAGTGGATAGATGATGAATTATGTGATGAAGCTATAGATAGACTTAATCTTCAGAACACATGGTTGCCATTCCCTAAAGATGTAATTAATGCATATCCCGATGCACCACGAAAACAAGATGGTATTGCGGGGTCAACATTAAGTATTGATTGGGAACAATTCATGGGTGATCCAGATATTCCTGAGCAAGATAGAAACTATGGCTTAACTCATATGAACGATAGACCAACACTAGATAGAATACGAGCTAGTGTAAAGAATGGATTAGATCATTATGTTCATGAGCATTTAAAAGACTTACCTTGGTATGATTATTATCGAGACTTTACTGATCCTAAATTTATGAAGTATAGTGAGACTCATGACATGATGGAACATTGCGATCATGTAAGATATGTGTTTGACGGTAAAAGAAAAGGTATACCAACAGTTTCTATAGTTGGCAGCTTAGATGATCAGCATGAAGGTGGTTATTTAAGGTTCTTTGACAAGACAGATTATTATGTAGGCAAAGGCGAAGTCTTATTCTTCCCTTCTAATTTTTTATATCCTCATAGAGTAACCGAAGTTACTGGTGGTTTGAGGTATTCTTTNGTAAGNTGGGTTTGGTAATATTTGANTAAAGNTATGTACATTTNGTGTTATCATGTTATAATGGTACCATGACAAATTCTTTCTATACAAGTGCCTTCCGTCANGGCAAGGTCATCAAATACTTGGGTTATGAAAATGGTGAGAAAGTAAAGTTCACCATTCCATTTCGTCCAACTCTTTTCGTAACAAACAAAGGTAATAATGCACACGATTGGAATTCTCTCGATGGCAATTCTGTAGAACCCATCGTGTTTGGTTCTATGGGCGAAGCTACTGATTTTATTAAATCATATGCAGATGTTCCTGGTTTTAATGTTTATGGCAACACCAATTATGTTGTTCAATACATTAACGAAGAATTTCCTGGTGTAATCAAATGGGATCGTAACATGATTAATGTTACCTCCATCGATATTGAAACAAAGTTCGGTGATGGTTTTCCAGAACCCAAAGATGCTGATCAGGAAGTAACAGCAATCACGATGAAGAATAACATTGATGATATATACTACACATTTGGTTGTGGTGAGTATGATGTAGAGAATTCGCTTATGCAAAGCCATCAGGTGGTTTATATCAAATGTGCCGATGAACATGAACTCTTACACAAATTTACATATCATTGGGCTAAAACTTCTCCCGATGTTGTCACAGGTTGGAATTGTGAATTCTTTGATATACCATATTTAGTTAATCGTATTAAACGTATACTCGGCAATTCACGTGAGAAGTTCCTATCTCCATGGAGAATGATTGATGAACGTGAGACACACACAGGTTATGGTCAAACTACACTTAAATATGAAATTAAAGGTGTAGCCATCTTAGATTATATGGCTATCTTTAAAAAGTTTGGTTACTCATATGGTCCACAAGAATCATATAAGCTCGATCATATTGCTAATGTTGTATTAGGTGAGAAGAAGCTTGACTTTGGTGAAGCATCTGACTTGAACGAGCTGCACGCAAATGACTATCAAAAGTTTATTGACTATAACATCAAAGACGTAGAACTTATCGATCGTATGGAAGACAAGCTTGGTCTTATTAGTTTATGTCTGACTATGGCTTACAAAGGTGGTGTAAACTATGAACAAGTATTGGGTACTGTGGCTATATGGGATGCATTGATCTATCGTGACTTACATGCTAAACGTATAGCTGTACCACAAAATGAAGAATCATTTAAAGGTGCATATCCTGGTGGATATGTAAAAGAACCACATGTTGGCATGCACGATTGGGTATGTTCATTTGATTTGGCTTCTCTATATCCATCAATCATTATGCAATACAATATGTCGCCTGAAACTATCCTACTTGATGATGAACCTGGTGTCAATGTCGAATCAGTGTTAGATGGTCATATAAAGAACACCACACCTAATACTGCATTAGCTGTCAATGGCGTTCGATTCGATACAAAGAAGCTAGGTATTATTCCAGCAATTATTCAAGAGATATATAATGATCGTCAAACATTTAAGCAAGCACAACTTAAAGCTGAGCAAGAACTCGANCTATGTGGTGTAAAGTCTGAGGTCTATGCCTTAGAAAAACGTATTGCAATCGCCAAGAACCAACAAATGGCATTGAAGATCCTACTGAATTCCTTATATGGTGCGATGGGTAATAAATGGTTTAGATACTTTGACATGCGAATCGCTGAAGGTATCACACTTACTGGCCAAGCAACCATTCGTTGGGCAGAGAATAACCTAAACGATTACCTTAATAAAACCTTACAAACCAAAAAAGATTATGTTGTTGCCATTGACACTGACTCGGTTTATGTTCGNCTTGACGAGTTTGTTAATCGTCTTGGTCCAGCCAAGCCTGTAGACTTCTTAGATAAGATGTGTTCTACTGCCCTCGAAGGTGCACTTACTGAATGTTATGATCGTTTATTTAAAACACTTGGTGGTATAGAAAACAAAATGGTTATGGAACGTGAGGTAATTGCTGATCGTGGCATATGGACTGCCAAGAAAAGATACATACTCAATGTGCATGACAATGAAGGTGTTCGTTATGCCACACCTAAACTAAAAATCATGGGTATTGAAGCAATCAAATCATCTACACCAGCCATATGTAGACAAGCATTAAAAGATATCTTTAGACGAATCATTGAGACTGATCAGCAAACTGTACAGTCAGATATAGCAAACTTCAAAGCTGCATTTAAACAAGCATCAGCTGAAGAAGTTAGCTTTCCTCGAGGTGTAAATAACCTAAACAAATGGACTAGCAAAGAAACTGTCTATAAGAAAGGCACACCTATCCACATACGTGGTGCAATACTCCACAATAATCTAATCACTAAACAAAAATTAGGTAGAAGTATTCANAAGATAACAAGCGGNGACAAGGTCAAGTTCACATATCTTGTCAAGCCAAATCCAATCAAAGAGAATGTGATTGCATTTGTAGATTATCTTCCACGTCAATTTAAACTTGAGCAATATATAGATTATAACCTTCAATTCGAAAAGACTTTTCTCGGTGCTGTAGAACCAGTTCTTGATGCAGTTGGTTGGAAAAGTGAACATCAAGTATCTCTTGAAGATTTTTTCGTTTAAGGTATGTACATATCACAAAACTGTGATATAATATAACATATGAGTAAATTAGACTACGTAATATTAATTNTTTTATTCCCGTACTTTTTACTCGCGTATTTAAAGGAGCAAACATGAGCGCAGATTGGGTAAACGATATTAATCGTATGCAAACAAAATATGGTGTACGTGAATGGATAAACCATGCCACACCATTTCAATTAAAGAAGTATTTAGAATTTAGATTAGACTTTATCAAAGAAGAATATGATGAGACTAAAGAGGCACTAATCATGGAAGATGCAGAAGAAGTTGTCGATGGTCTTATTGATCTTTGTGTTGTAGCTATTGGTACATTAGATGCCATGGGTATAAATGTACACAAAGCATGGGATGAAGTATTAACAGCAAATATGGCAAAAGAAGTTGGTGTAAAAGAATCACGACCAAATCCATTAGGCTTACCAGATCTANTCAAGCCAGCAGGTTGGGTAGCACCAGTGCACTTTCCTAATCACGGTATTTTTGCATCAGCTTGGTCAGATGCAATTCAGAAACGAGCTATGAAAGCGAATGCTGCAAGAACAGAA
>NYWC01000037.1 GCA_002684935.1 Gammaproteobacteria bacterium | reverse complement strand
AGGATGTTGTTTGTGGACATCATCAGAGGGCGCGCTTCCAGCTGGGCTTCCAGCGTCAATGGCACGTGCACGGCCATTTGGTCACCATCGAAGTCAGCGTTGTAGGCCGCACACACTAATGGGTGCAATTGAATCGCCTTACCTTCAATCAGAACTGGCTCAAATGCCTGAATACCAAGTCGGTGCAGTGTGGGCGCGCGGTTTAAGAGAACCGGATGCTCACGAATCACTTCAGCCAGGATATCCCAGACTTCCGCAGTCTCGCGCTCAACCATCTTTTTCGCGGCCTTGATTGTAGTCGCGAGTCCGCGACGCTCCAACTTGCCGAAAATAAATGGTTTAAACAGTTCCAGCGCCATTTTCTTAGGAAGACCACATTGATGCAGCCTCAGGGTCGGGCCAACCACGATTACGGATCGGCCAGAGTAGTCCACTCGCTTACCAAGCAGGTTTTGGCGAAAACGCCCCTGCTTGCCTTTGATCATATCGGCCAGAGATTTCAGTGGCCGCTTGTTAGAACCGGTAATTGCGCGACCACGACGACCGTTATCCAACAGCGCATCAACAGCTTCCTGCAGCATGCGCTTTTCGTTCCGAACAATGATGTCCGGCGCGTTGAGATCCAGCAGACGCTTGAGTCGGTTGTTTCTATTGATTACGCGACGATACAAATCGTTCAAGTCAGACGTTGCGAAGCGACCACCATCGAGAGGAACCAATGGACGCAGATCTGGCGGCAACACCGGCAGTACGTTCATCACCATCCACTCTGGCTTGTTGCCAGAATCGACGAAAGCTTCCAGCAGTTTTAGCCGCTTGGATAATTTCTTCAATTTAGTTTCTGAATTGGTCGCAGGAATTTCTTCGCGCAAACGTGCTACCTCTCCATCCACGTCCATGTCTTTCATCAAAGCCTGAACCGCTTCCGCACCCATCTTGGCGTCGAACTCATCGCTGAATTCTTCCATGGCCTCGTAGTACTGCTCATCATTAAGCAGCTGGCCTTTTTCCAGAGTTGTCATGCCCGGATCGGTGACCACAAAGGATTCAAAATACAGGATTCGCTCAATATCACGCAAAGTCATATCCAGCAGCAAGCCAATGCGTGAAGGCAGAGACTTAAGGAACCAGATGTGAGCAACCGGGCTCGCCAGTTCGATATGGCCCATACGCTCACGACGCACCTTCGACAACGCCACTTCCACACCACATTTTTCGCAGATTACACCGCGATGCTTGAGGCGCTTGTACTTACCGCACAAACATTCGTAGTCTTTAACTGGGCCAAATATTTTGGCGCAGAACAGACCATCACGCTCAGGTTTGAATGTTCGGTAGTTAATAGTCTCCGGCTTTTTAACTTCACCAAAAGACCACGCTCTAATCATCTCTGGCGATGCCAGACCGATGCGAATGGAATCAAACTCATCTGACTGTGATTGAGATTTCAGCAACCCTAATAGGTCTTTCATTCTATTTCCTCCACCTACGCCCTCTAGAGACGCAGGCTTCACTAATCAAAAATTCGTTACTGCCTGGTTTTATGGAACACTTCTACGTCAAGTTTCGATATTATTCGCTGACATCCAGCTCCATATCGATTGCCAAGGAACGAATCTCCTTGACCAGCACGTTAAAGGATTCAGGCATTCCTGGCTCCATTCGATGATCACCATCCACTATGTTCTTATACATCTTGGTGCGTCCAGCAACATCATCCGACTTCACCGTAAGCATTTCCTGCAAGGTGTATGCGGCGCCATAAGCTTCCAGTGCCCACACTTCCATTTCGCCGAAGCGCTGACCACCGAACTGTGCCTTACCACCCAACGGCTGCTGAGTAACCAGACTGTAAGAGCCAGTAGACCGGGCATGCATCTTGTCATCCACAAGGTGATTGAGCTTGAGCATGTACATGATACCGACTGTAACTGGTCGATCGAAGGCTTCACCCGTACGGCCATCAAAAAGTGTGACCTGACCACTATCATCCATGTCAGCCAGTGACAGCATTTCCTTGATCTCGGTCTCAGCCGCACCGTCAAACACCGGCGTAGCCATAGGCACGCCAGCACGCAGATTGGAAGCCAGCTCGCGCAGCTCTAACTCATCGAGAGACTTAACGTCTTCCTTGCGCAAGCCGATCTTGTTGTAAACGTCGGTGATCAGCTTGCGAAGCTCAGTTACCTTGGCCTGTGCGTCCAGCAACTTGCCTATCTTCGCTCCTAGACCCACTGCCGCAGCGCCGAGGTGGGTTTCGAGAATCTGACCCACGTTCATGCGAGACGGCACACCCAGGGGATTCAACACGATATCCACTGGTTGGCCCTTCTCGTCATAAGGCATGTCTTCTTCGGGCATTACTACCGAGATAACACCCTTATTACCGTGACGACCCGCCATCTTGTCACCTGGCTGGATGGTACGCTTGATTGCCAGGTACACCTTCACAATCTTCAGTACGCCCGGCGCCAAGTCGTCGCCCTGCGTGAGCTTTCTCTTCTTATCTTCGAAACGCTCGTCAAGTTCAACACGGCGCTCAGCCAATTGGGCTTCGGCACGCTCCAGCTGCTGATTCATGGCTTCGTTAGACATACGCAGCTTGAACCAGTCTTCACGCGGAAGATTTTCCAGATAGTCAGCGGTGACCTTCTGTCCTTTCCTCAACTTCTGACCGCCGGCTACTACCTTTCCGACCAGCGCTTGCTGCAGACGCTCGTAAGTGGCCTCTTCAACGATGCGGTATTCATCATTAATGTCTTTGAGCACCTGAGCGAGCTGCATCTCTTCGATGTCCATGGCACGCTGATCTTTTTCCAGACCATCGCGAGTAAAAACCTGTACATCGATTACGGTTCCCTTCACGCTTGAAGGAACACGCAAGGACGTATCTTTCACATCAGACGCTTTCTCACCGAAGATCGCGCGCAAAAGTTTTTCTTCAGGAGTAAGCTGGGTTTCACCCTTCGGTGTCACCTTGCCCACCAGGATATCGCCAGCGGTTACCTCCGCTCCGATATAAACAATACCGGACTCATCCAGCTTACTCAGGGCACCCTCACCAACGTTAGGAATATCGGCAGTGATTTCCTCTGAGCCCAGTTTGGTATCGCGAGCGACACAAGTCAGTTCCTGGATGTGGATACTGGTAAAACGATCTTCTTTCACCACTCTTTCAGAAATCAGGATCGAATCTTCGAAGTTGTAGCCATTCCACGGCATAAAGGCGATAAGCATGTTTTGGCCCAGAGCCAATTCGCCAATATCGATCGATGGCCCGTCAGCAAGAATGTCGCCACGGGCCACCGAGTCTCCATCCGTCACCAGTGGCTTCTGTGAAATACAGGTGTTCTGGTTAGAACGCGTGTACTTGGTCAGGTTGTAGATATCTACACCCGCCTCTCCGGCATCAGTCTCATCATCATTAACGCGAACGATAATTCGGCCCGCATCAACGCTTTCGATAACCCCACCGCGGAACGCCACTACACAAACACCGGAGTCTCGCGCAACATTGCGCTCCATGCCGGTACCAACTAGCGGCTTCTCTGTCTTCAATGTAGGGACAGCCTGGCGTTGCATATTGGAACCCATCAGAGCTCGGTTAGCATCGTCGTGCTCCAGGAATGGAATCAATGCCGCGGCAACCGACACCATCTGCTGAGGGGCCACATCCATGTAATCAACTTCCTCACGCGGCTTAAGGGTAGTCTCACCCTTGTATCGCACGGTGACTAACTGGTCGACAAAGCCACGCTTATTATTCAGTTCGGCACTGGCCTGAGCGATCACAAAATCACTTTCATCGATGGCAGAGAGATAATCGATTTCGTCGGTTACCTTGTTATTCACGACCTTTCGATACGGGCTCTCTAGGAATCCGTAGTCGTTGGTGCGCGCATACGTTGCCAGTGAATTTATTAATCCAATATTTGGACCTTCCGGCGTCTCAATCGGACACACACGGCCATAATGAGTCGGGTGCACGTCACGGACTTCGAAGCCTGCTCGTTCTCGGGTCAGACCACCCGGCCCAAGCGCAGAAACACGGCGCTTGTGCGTGACCTCCGACAGAGGATTGTTCTGGTCCATAAACTGGGACAGCTGGCTGGAACCAAAGAATTCCTTGATTGCCGCAGCAACCGGCTTGGCGTTAATCATATCCTGAGGCATCAGACCTTCAGAGTCCGCCATACTCAGACGCTCTTTCACAGCACGCTCCACCCTTACGAGGCCAACGCGAAACTGATTTTCTGCCATCTCACCCACTGAGCGGATACGGCGATTACCTAGGTGATCGATGTCGTCTACAGAACCGAAGCCGTTGCGAATCCCGACCAGGGTCTTTAGTACTTCAACGATGTCGCTGTTATCCAGCACCGGGGCGCCGGTTGATTCAGGACGTCCCAGGCGACGATTGAACTTCATGCGGCCTACTGCTGACAGGTCATAGCGCTCTGGCGAGAAGAACAGGTTAGAGAATAGATTTTCAGCAGATTCTTTTGTGGGCGGCTCGCCAGGACGCATCATACGATAAATTTCCACCATGGCTTCCAGTTTGGAAGTCGTAGAGTCAATTCGCAGCGTGTGGGAGACGAATGGGCCACAGTCTAAATCATTCGTATAGATTGTCTGGAATGAGCCAATTTCCTGTTCGTAAAATTGCTCGATGAGCTCGTCGGTGATTTCCGTGTTACAGGCAAACATCACCTCACCGGTTTCCTCATTGATAATATCCTGTGCCAGCGAAGCACCAACGAGAAACTCGTTGTTCACAACCAGATCGGTCAGCTTGGCTGCCTCCATCTGGCGAATATGGCGAGAAGTAATGCGCCGCCCTTCTTCGACTATGAGCTTGCCCTTCTTGTCAATAACAGGGAATGTGAGAACTTCACCACGCAGACGTGTTGGTACCAGCTCCAGCGCGATATGAGGCTCTTTGCCTTTCTTAACCTTGAAGGTATTGTTCTCATAGAACATCTCCAGAATTTCCTGGGAGCTGAAACCGAGCGCGCGCAGCAGGACAGTAGCCGGCAATTTGCGACGGCGGTCGATTCGCACATACACCATATCTTTGGGATCGAACTCGAAGTCAAGCCAGGAACCACGGTAAGGAATAACCCTTGCCGAATACAACAACTTGCCTGAACTGTGGGTCTTGCCACGGTCGTGATCGAAGAACACACCAGGCGAACGATGCAGCTGCGACACTACAACGCGTTCAGTACCATTAATAACGAACGTACCTGAGTCCGTCATTAATGGTATTTCGCCCATGTAAACTTCCTGTTCTTTAATGTCCTTAATGGTCTGAGTGGTAGATTCCTTATCGTACAGAATCAGCCGCACTTTCACCCGCAGAGAAACAGAATAAGTAGAGCCCCGCAGTTGACATTCCTTAACGTCAAACACGGGCTTCCCAAGCTCATAGCTCACGTATTCCAGAACAGCTTTTCCAGAATAACTTACGATAGGGAATACAGATTTGAATGCGGCGTGTAAGCCCTGATCCATGCGATCCTCAGCGGATATGCCGGTCTGGGTAAATTGTCTGTAAGAATCTACCTGGATGGACAGCAGGTATGGGATGTCCATAGCGCTTGGCAATTTGCCAAAATTCTTACGAATACGCTTTTTCTCTGTATACGAATAGGCCATTAGTGTATTCCTAGCAATGAGTACTGTGTATCAAAACTACCAGCAGAAAATCTTCGCGATCTGCCAATCGCTAGCTGCGACCTCAGTTGCAGCATTATTCATAAGCGCAGAAAGACACTGGATCCACTTCCCATGGATCCAGCGCCGAATCACGCTTTAGCCTAAGTCTTTTACTTAAGCTCAACGGTTGCGCCAGCTTCTTCCAATACCTTCTTAGCTTCTTCGGCTTCCGCTTTAGGTGCTGCTTCCTTAAGAGTGGCTGGAGCACCATCAACCATTTCTTTAGCTTCTTTCAGGCCAAGACCTGTAATTCCACGAACTGCTTTAATGACGTTAACCTTCTTTTCACCAACGCTAGCCAGAACGATATCGAAATCTTCCTTTTCTTCTGCTGGTGCTGCATCACCGCCAGCTGCTGCTGGAGCTGCAGCAACGGCTGCAGCCGCTGATACGCCAAATTTTTCTTCCATTGCTTCCACCAGTTGAACAACGTCCATAACTGACATGTCAGCGATTGCATCTAAAACTTCTTCTCTGGATAGAGACATGATTCTTATCTCCTGCACATAACTTAATAATCAATAAATAAAGGAATTAGGCCGCATCCTGCTTCTGGTCACGAACAGCAGCCACCGCACGGGTAGCTTTCGAAGGAACTTCGTGTAGCGTTCTAGCCAGTTTAGTAACAGGCGCCAACATGACACTCATTAATATGGAACGCGCCTGATCCATGGTTGGCAACTTCGCCAACACGTCGATCTGGTTTGCATCCATGAGTTCGCCACCGACGGAAAGTGCCTTGATTTCAAATTCTTCGTTTTCCTTGGCGAAATCCTTCAATACACGTGCCGCAGCACCGGGATCTTCCTGGGAAAGCGCGAGAATCGTCGGACCTACCAGCACTTCTTGAATGCACTCGAAATCGGTATCTACAACGGCACGCTTTAAAAGCGTGTTTCGTACAACTCGCAGATAGACCTTATTTTCTCGTGCGTTCTTACGAAGAGCTGTCATGTCCTCAACAGTGACACCACGGTAATCCGCGAGCACTGCAGACAATGCACTAGTAGCAGCCTGATTGACTTCAGAGACTATTTGTTGCTTGTCTTCTAGTCGAATAGCCACTAGTTAACTCCTTTTCCTATGGCTCAAAGAGCCGGTTATAGACAACTTTCGTTGCCCTCGAGTTCGGTGATAAGAACCGGAAATAATCCGGATCGGGCTTCACCATCTGCGTAGGAAATTAAGACGCCAGGACATGAACTACTGCTCTGACTTCACCTACGGTCTTTGATGGTCTCGGCCAGTCAGAAGACTAGCGAAACCACTCAAAGTCGGTATCGCAGACCGCAGGCCCAGTAAGGCAAATGCGATCCACTCAATTCTCTACTGTGTGTTATTGAGCCAGTGCCGAATGGTCAATCTGAACGCCAGGACCCATAGTTGAGGACAGTACCACCTTCTTGATGTAAACACCTTTCGAAGTTGCAGGCTTGGCCCTTTTGAGATCCACCAGCAGTGCTTCCAAGTTTGATCTGATTGCTTCGCCATCAAAACCTACCTTGCCTATGCCGCCGTGCACGATGCCATTCTTGTCTGTGCGATAACGTACCTGACCTGCCTTGGCATTCTTAACCGCAGCTTCTACATCTGGCGTTACTGTGCCTACTTTTGGGTTAGGCATCAGTCCGCGAGGACCAAGCACTGTACCCAGCTTGCCGACGACTCGCATCGCATCTGGGGTCGCGATGACCACGTCAAAGTCAAGGTTGCCACCCTGAATCGACTCGGCCAAGTCTTCGAATCCCACTATGTCAGCACCAGCAGCGGTCGCCTTCTCAGCATTGGCACCCTGCGCGAATACGGCAACGCGAACGTCTTTACCCGTGCCAGCTGGCAGTGTAGTTGAGCCACGTACTACCTGATCGGATTTACGCGGGTCTACGCCGAGATTGACAGAGACGTCGATTGATTCTTTAAATTTTGGTGAAGCAAACTCAGAGATCAGAGAAACAGCTTCTTCGACGGAGTAAGTCTTTGCTGAATCCAACTTCTCGGCCATAGCCTTTCGCTTCTTAGATAGTTTAGCCATTACTCTACTCCCTCCACATCGAGACCAGCGCTACGTGCACTACCCGCAAGGGTACGCACAGCTGCATCCATGTCGGCTGCCGTCAGGTCAGGCATTTTTTGGGTTGCGATATCTTCTAGTTGAGCACGCGTCACCTTGCCTACTTTTTCAGTATTGGGACGACCGCTGCCTTTTTTGATCCCTGCTGCCTTGCGCAGTAGCACAGAGGCTGGAGGGGTCTTGGTAATGAAGGTAAAGCTGCGATCTGCGTATACCGTGATTACCACAGGAATTGGCAATCCAGGCTCAGTGCCCTGAGTTTGGGCATTGAACGCTTTACAGAATTCCATGATATTCACGCCATGCTGACCCAAAGCCGGGCCGACGGGTGGGCTAGGGTTTGCCTGACCAGCACCAACCTGAAGCTTGATATAAGCTTGTACTTTCTTAGCCATGATCTTCTCCTTGGGTTCAGACGTTGAGCCCAGCTCAACTCCCCTGACCACCCCGTGTGTGGCTAGACGCACAGGGATCGGATGTTAGGGGCAGGTTTTGATCTGTCCCCGATAGTGTTGGGGGCAGAGTAAAATTTCTTCTTTTGTGTTACCGCGCTTTAAAGCGACAAAAGGAACTTTACTCTGACCCCGAGATTGAGGAGCCTGAAGACTCCTCAGCTCTTCTCTACTTGCCCGAACTCAAGTTCGACTGGTGTAGAGCGACCAAAAATCAGTACTGCAACGCGCAGACGACTTTTCTCATAATTNACTTCTTCNACGGTGCCGGTGAAATCGTTGAATGGNCCATCGATAACCCTAACCATTTCGCCCGGCTCATAGACCACCTTATGNGTAGGTGCTTCTTCGCTATCTTCCATACGCTGCAGAATCTTGTTTGCTTCCGCATCGGTNATCGGGGCCGGCCTCTCGGCAGTTCCTCCGATAAAACCCATCACTCGTGGCGTNTCTTTTACNAGGTGCCANGTATCGTCGTTCAAATCCATATGCACGAGCACGTAGCCAGGGAAGAATTTTCTTTCGCTCTTCCGCTTTTGGCCAGCTCGCATTTCGAGTACTTCTTCGGTCGGAACCATGACNTCATCGAAGTAGTCATCCATACCTGAAAGAGCGATCCGCTCCTGCAGCGCATGCATTACCTTTTTTTCATAGCCCGAATAGGCGTGGACTACATACCAGCGTTTAGCCATTGTCTTCCTTTAACCAATTACCGAAGAAACCACGCCATTCAAACCCCAATCCAGCAACCAGAGGATGAGTGCAACTATAAAGATGACGATTAGAACAACTATTGTTGTTTGCGTTGTTTCTTGTCTCGTCGGCCAAACGACCTTCCGAATTTCTACTCTCGCTTCCAGGCAAAGGTTTACAAATGCTTTGCCNCTAAGGGTTTGCGCTGCCACCCACCCTGCTGCGCCTGCGGCAATAANGAGGCCGATTGTGCGAATCAACAATGATTCAGCAGTAAAGTAAGAGTTGGCATAGACTGCAGCGGCAATAACCGNTACCACCATTGCCCACTTGATCCAGTCGAGCTTACCTTCTGCGCTTTCTATCTTCTCTGCCATAATCCAATTCGATAATTCAGTATGCGTAGCCCAAAACCTGAAAAATGGCAGGCCAGGAGGGAATCGAACCCCCAACCTGCGGTTTTGGAGACCGCTGCTCTGCCAATTGAGCTACTGGCCTACTGAAACATCTAAACTCTCTAGTTCAGTCATTAAACCTTGCTTGCAAACGAAGCTTGAAGCGTGGCCGTTCGTAACCATCAAATGATTGGCTCCGATTTTCTGTTCTAAGGCGCAAGCCCTAAGGCCTGTTCCCCCTGCTTTTTAACCGCCTTTTATAAAGACGACTAAGCCAGCACATCCAGAGAACGTGCTGGCTTCGAAAAACTACGTCGAAAGTTTTATTCGATGATCTTGGAAACGACCCCCGCTCCCACAGTACGACCACCCTCACGAATCGCAAAGCGTAGACCTTCATCCATCGCAATTGGGGCGATCAGATCAACAACCATCTTGATGTTGTCGCCAGGCATAACCATCTCAACGCCTTCAGGTAGCTCAACATTGCCAGTCACATCTGTGGTACGGAAGTAGAACTGGGGACGATAGCCCTTGAAGAATGGCGTGTGACGTCCACCCTCATCTTTGGACAGGATGTAGACCTCAGCTTCAAACTTTGTATGGGGAGTGATTGTGCCGGGGGCAGCCAGTACCTGACCACGCTCAACATCTTCACGCTTGGTACCTCGCAGCAGTACACCTACGTTCTCGCCCGCGCGGCCTTCGTCCAACAGCTTGCGGAACATCTCAACACCGGTACAGGTCGTCTTTTCAGTGTCCTTGATACCAACGATCTCGATCTCTTCGCCTACCTTGACGATACCGCGCTCAACACGACCAGTCACAACCGTGCCGCGACCAGAGATTGAGAACACGTCCTCGATTGGCATCAGGAATGGCTTCTCAACGTCACGCTCCGGCTCAGGAATGTATTCGTCCAGCGTCTCAACCAGCTTCTGTACCGCAGGAGCACCGATGTCAGACGAGTCGCCCTCCAGCGCCTTCAGCGCAGAACCGATGATGATCGGTGTGTCGTCACCAGGAAAATCGTACTGGTCCAGCAGCTCACGGATTTCCATCTCTACCAGTTCCAGCAGCTCTTCATCGTCAACCATGTCCGCTTTGTTCATGAACACAACGATGTAAGGAACGCCTACCTGACGCGACAGCAGGATGTGCTCGCGGGTCTGAGGCATGGGGCCGTCTGCCGCCGAGCAAACCAGGATCGCGCCGTCCATCTGCGCAGCACCAGTGATCATATTCTTCACATAGTCAGCGTGGCCCGGACANTCTACGTGCGCGTAGTGACGGTTCGGTGAGTCATANTCAACGTGNGANGTCGCAATGGTAATACCACGCTCTCGCTCTTCTGGNGCATTATCGATCTCTTCAAAATTTCTNAGCTCACCACCGTAAGCCTCTGCACACACTTTGGTCAGTGCAGCCGTCAACGTCGTCTTACCATGATCAACGTGACCAATTGTGCCTACGTTAACGTGTACTTTAGTTCTCTCAAATTTTTCCTTTGCCACAACAGCACCTCTTTCAAACTAGATTGCATTAATGCAATTCATTGTTAACAAAATTTAATAAATAGTTTCTTGCTGCTTAGCGCCTAGAGCCATCAATAATGCTTACCGCAATATTGGCAGGCACTTCGGCGTATTTCAGAAACTCCATGGTGTAGGTCGCGCGACCTTGAGTTGCCGACCGTAGATCAGTGGCATAACCAAACATCTCGGACAGCGGCACTTCGGCATTGATAATCTTACCAGCGACACTATCTTCCATGCCTCCGACCATGCCGCGACGACGATTCAGGTCACCCATCACATCGCCCATGTATTCTTCTGGTGTTACAACTTCTACTGCCATCATGGGTTCAAGCAAAGCGGGATCTGCTTCCAAAGCACCCTTTCTAAGAGCCATGGAGCCCGCAATCTTGAACGCCATTTCACTGGAGTCCACATCGTGGAATGAACCATCAAACAGAGTGACCTTCATGGCTAATAAGGGATAGCCAGCCAGGCATCCATTTCGCATCTGCTCCTGCACGCCCTTGTCTACAGCAGGGATGTATTCGCGAGGCACGGTACCACCGACGATTTCATTCACAAATTTGTATTCGTCATCAGGATCTACAGGCTCAAGCCTGAGCACGACGTGTCCATATTGACCCCGCCCACCGGATTGCTTGACGTGTTTACCTTCAATCTCAACAGCCTTGCGAATGGTTTCCCGATAAGCCACCTGAGGCTTACCGATATTCGCTTCAACCGAAAACTCTCGACGCATTCGATCAACCAGCACGTCTAGATGAAGTTCACCCATGCCGGAGATAATGGTCTGACCAGACTCTTCATCGGATTCAACACGAAAGGATGGATCTTCCTGGGCTAATTTGCCGAGGGCAATACTCATCTTTTCCTGGTCCGCTTTTGACCTCGGTTCGACTGCAACCGAGATGACAGGATCGGGAAAGTCCATCTTCTCAAGCGTGACGATATGGTCTGGCGCACACAGGGTCTCACCGGTAGTCACATCCTTNAGACCAATCGCGGCCGCGATGTCACCCGCCAGCACTTCCTTGATTTCTTCGCGGGAGTTGGAGTGCATTTGCACCATCCGGCCCACTCGCTCTTTCTTGTGCTTGAGCGGGTTATACACTGTATCGCCGGAGTTCAGGGTGCCTGAGTAAACGCGGAAGAAAGTCAGCGTGCCNACGTAAGGGTCGGTGGCGATCTTGAAAGCTAGGGAAGCGAAAGGNGCATCGTCATTCACTTCGCAAGTGGTGGTTGAACCGTCTTCCAAGGTGCCTTCAATTTCCTTTACTTCAGACGGGGAAGGCATGTAGTCAACAACCGCATCCAATACCGCCTGGACGCCTTTGTTCTTGAACGCAGAACCACAGAGAACGGGCACGATCTCGTTTGCAAGCGTGCGCTCNCGAATCGCGATCATGAGATCTTCTTCGCTAAGCTTTCCTTCCTCAAGGTACTTATCCATTACCTCTTCATTGGCTTCAGCTGCAGCTTCCAGCATATGCTCACGCCATTCNTCGCTGAGNNCCTGCATGTCAGNAGGAATATCTTCATACTTNAAAGTGGTGCCTTGGTCTTCCTCNTTCCAGACGATGGACTTCATCTTNACCANGTCGATGACGCCCTTNAACTCNTCTTCTGCACCAATCGCCAGTTGCAGAGGNACAGCAGCCGCNCCCAGCCGCTCTTTCATTTGCTCAACAACTTTCAGGAAGTCAGCGCCGGCGCGGTCCATCTTGTTGACGAAAACCATGCGCGGNACTTCATAGCGATCGGCTTGGCGCCATACCGTCTCCGTCTGCGGCTGNACGCCAGACGACGCACACAGGACAACAACAGCACCATCAAGCACCCGCAACGAACGCTCAACCTCAATGGTGAAGTCAACGTGTCCTGGGGTGTCGATGATATTGATGCGGTGTTCATCGTACTGGCTATCCATGCCGTNCCAGAAACANGTAGTAGCGGCTGAGGTAATTGTGATNCCCCGCTCCTGTTCCTGCTCCATCCAGTCCATCACCGCCGCACCATCGTGCACCTCACCGATCTTGTGCGAAATTCCTGTATAGAAAAGCACACGCTCAGTAGTGGTGGTCTTGCCCGCGTCTACGTGCGCTGCAATACCAATGTTGCGATAGCGGCTAAGTGGATGTTTGCGAGCCACAGCTTTAACCTCAACTATATGAGCGTTCAGTGAATAACTTGCTAGAAACGGTAGTGAGAAAATGCGCGGTTAGCTTCAGCCATGCGATGCACATCTTCGCGCTTTTTNACTGCACTGCCGCGACCTTCCGCGGCGTCGGCTATCTCACCGGCCAGACGCANTACCATGGACTTTTCGCCGCGGGAGCGGGAATGCTCTACCAACCAGCGCATCGCTAAGGCATTCCGGCGCTCGGCGCGCACTTCAACAGGAACCTGGTAAGTGGCACCACCAACACGGCGGGACTTCACCTCGACCATAGGGGCGATAGCGTCCAGAGCATTTTCGAAAACTTCCAGCGGGTCTGAACCGGTACGCTCGGATACGATATCTAGCGCGCCATAGACGATTTTCTCGGCAACAGATTTCTTGCCATCGACCATGACGTGGTTCATGAATTTGGCTAGGATTTTTGATCCGTGTTTTGGATCAGGCAAAACTTCACGTTTTGCCACGACTCTTCTTCTAGGCATAGATGACCTCTTGTTTATTCAGGTTGACCCGGAACTGCGAGGGGACGCTCACGACTTAACAACTTAACTTCGGAATTCTCAGAGCTACAAACCAGAAGCTCATTAAGTCGTTAAATTGTAGGTATCCTTAATTCTCACACCCGGCCTTACTTGATCTCATCACATTATTTCAAAAGCCGTGATGAGTCACGCAGTCCTTGCGCTTGTGATGGGCTCTTAACTAGCTCAGCAGTATAAGGGCTGCATCCAAAAGATACCGCCACAGTGCTTCAATCTTAAGATTTGGGTCGCTTGGTGCCGTACTTGGAACGACCCTGCTTGCGATCAGCAACACCGGATGTGTCAAGCGAACCGCGCACGGTGTGATAGCGCACACCGGGAAGATCCTTCACTCGGCCGCCGCGAATCAGCACAACAGAGTGCTCCTGCAGATTATGGCCTTCACCGCCAATATAGGAAGTAACTTCATATCCGTTAACCAATCGCACACGACACACTTTACGCAGTGCAGAATTTGGCTTCTTGGGAGTAGTGGTATACACCCGCGTGCAAACGCCACGCTTCTGCGGAGAGGCTTGCAGAGCTGGCACGTCACTCTTGGACACCTTGCTCTTGCGGGGCTTGCGGACTAATTGATTGATTGTTGCCATATTAGAAAATCAAATCCTGATTGTTTGTCTTAAATTTGATGCCTTATGACTTTAAAAAAAAACAACTAAAATCAGCATCTTATTTGTTTGCCTGCGGTCCGAATTGCGAATCATGCGCCCCGATTCCGATAGCCGGTCAACAACGGAGGCGGAATTCTAATGATCCGCACTTCCAGAGTCAACTATTTCACCACTGGACCGTAACTCAAACGGCGCGGATCATGCGGTTTTCAGCGGTAATTACTCTCCCGCTACCTGCTCAGCGCCGGCATCGGACTCGATACCCTCTGAGCTTAGCGCCTCACTCAGCGCAGCTTCCACATCTTTGGCACTAACGGTATCGCTATCAGTCTCTTCCAGCGCCTGCTTCTTGCGGGCTGCGTGATAGGCAAGTCCAGTTCCCGCAGGAATCAGGCGACCTACCACAACGTTCTCCTTTAGGCCGCGAAGAAAATCGCGCTTGCCAGTGACCGCTGCTTCCGTCAGTACGCGGGTAGTTTCCTGGAATGATGCAGCCGAAATAAAGGATTCCGTGGCAAGTGANGCCTTGGTAATACCTANTAGCTGGCGCTCAAATCGAGCTACCATNTTGCNTTCCGCTTCCAGCTCGTCATTNANTTCCAGGATCTGGGTNTAGGTAAGTTGTTCACCCTTGATCAGATTGGAATCACCTGAATGAGTGATTTCAACCTTACGCAACATCTGACGCACAATGACTTCGATGTGTTTGTCGTTGATGCGAACACCCTGCAGGCGATAAACATCCTGTACTTCGTTAACGATGTACTGCGCCAGCTCCTCTACGCCCTTAAGACGCAGAATATCGTGTGGCGCAGGTGGACCTTCTGAGACAACCTCGCCCTTTTCGATGAACTCACCTTCGAACACNGTCATGGTACGCCACTTAGGAATCAGGGTTTCATAGTGATCGGAGCCATCGATGGGGTTCACGCCATCAATTGGCGTGATCACCAAGCGACGCTTACCCTTGGTTTCCTTTCCAAAGCTGACGGTACCTGAAATCTCAGCGAGAATGGCTGGCTCTTTCGGNTTACGCGCTTCNAACAGATCGGCTACCCGCGGCAGACCACCGGTGATGTCACGAGTCTTGGAACCTTCCTGAGGAATACGGGCTATGAAGTCGCCGATATTCATATCCACACCATCTTTCAAGCTAATGATGGCGTTGGCCGGCAGAAAGTAGTGTGCGGGTACTGTCGTACCTGGCAGACAAACTTCCTTGCCTTTCTTATCCACAACCGTGATTGCCGGACGCAGTTCTTTCGCAGAGGATGCGCGCTCAGCTGGATCAATTACGGACATGCTGGTCAGACCAGTAATCTCGTCTGTCTGCTCACGGACCGTAATTCCCTCTTCCATGGCCGCGAATTTGATCTTGCCTGATACTTCGGAAACGATTGGGTGAGTATGCGGATCCCAGGTCGCTACAATTTGACCGGCTTCCACATCACGGTTCTTACCAACAGTTACCAACGCACCGTAAGGCAACTTGTAACGCTCGCGTTCGCGACCGTTGGTGTCGTTTACAATCAATTCACCCGAGCGGGATACAACCACAAGCTCGCCTTTTACATTCTCAACTGTCTTCATGTTGCTGAGATGGATAGTACCTGTGTTCTTCACCTGCACGCTGTCGGACGCAGTCGCTCGTGAAGCAGCACCACCAATGTGAAACGTACGCATGGTCAACTGTGTACCCGGCTCACCAATTGATTGCGCCGCTATCACTCCAACAGCCTCACCCACGTTGGCAAGGTGACCACGAGCTAGGTCGCGTCCATAACACTGGCTACAAATACCNAAGCGAGTNTCGCAGGTAATTGGTGAACGTACNTAGACCTGGTCGACGCCGTTGGTTTCAAGACGCTCGACCATGCGCTCNTTAATCAGAGTTCCTGATTCTGCAATTAGCTCATTGGTATCTTCGTGCAGTACATCTCCAGCCAGAACTCGACCCAGTACGCGATCACCCAAAGGCGCAATGATGTCGCCCCCTTCAATGATAGGCGACATGGTCAGGCCTTCAGTCGTACCACAATCTTCCTCAGTGATGACCAGATCCTGGGAGATATCTACCAAGCGGCGAGTCAAATACCCAGAGTTCGCTGTCTTCAGAGCGGTATCAGCCAGACCCTTGCGAGCACCGTGAGTCGATGTAAAATACTGCGATACATTGAGACCTTCACGGAAGTTCGCGGTAATCGGCGTCTCAATAATAGAGCCGTCGGGTCGTGCCATCAGACCACGCATACCAGCCAACTGGCGAATTTGTGCGGGGGAGCCTCGAGCACCGGAATCAGCGTAGATATAAACAGAGTTGAAGGACTCTTGCTCTTCTTCTTTACCTTCTTTGTTGATGACGGCTTCGGTTGATAGCCCTTCCATCATGGACCTCGCCACAATGTCATTGGCTCTCGACCAGATATCGATCACCTTGTTGTACTTCTCGCCCTGGGTAACCAGACCGGAAGCAAACTGAGATTCAATTTCCGCCACTTCAGAGTTAGCTTGATCAATGATCGAAGCTTTCTCGTCCGGAATTTCGAAGTCATTTACACCGATTGAGGAACCACTCCGCGTGGAGTACTTGTAGCCGGTGTACATGAGTTGGTCAGCGAAGATTACTGTCTCTTTGAGACCCACATCGCGATAACAGGCGTTTAGAATCTGCGAAATAGGCTTCTTGGCCATCTTCTGATTGACCATGGAGAAAGGCAGGCCTTCTGGCACGATGTTAAACAACAGCACGCGACCCACAGTGGTATCCACG
>NYWC01000036.1 GCA_002684935.1 Gammaproteobacteria bacterium | reverse complement strand
GCTGGCCAGCAGCGGTTCCCGCTTAATAACTTGCTGAGCCTCGTTGTGAAGTTGTTGCCAGATATCCGTCGTCATGTCTTACTGCTCTTGGAGAGTAGAGCCTGAGATTATAAGGTTTGATGATCCACATACAACTGGCCTCGCGATCTTCCGGGCTCTGTCTAGCCTAAACTTCAGTCTACAATCAGCCTGAGAGCGCTCAGGAAAACAGTCGTTGTCTCCAACTTAGTTTCTTAGGTTCCGCGATTTCAGTGTCGGCGATCGCTTTTTCGACATGGGAATTGGTAATCAGGTGGTCGCCCTTACAAAATGCAACCATGAGTGACTTATGACAAAGGATGTTGACTACACGCTGGATGCCGCCGCTAGCTTCATGCGGTAAATCCAGCGCGGCATCAGGTAAATTATCCGCTCTGAAAGATCGACATACCATTCCCCCGATACAGAGAGTCCATCAGGTAGCGCAGATGCTTGGAATCCAGGAAGATAAACGCGGATTAGGTGGCAATTGCCAAAACGTAAAACAAGTAGCTCGTTTCTCTGATAGTGAAGAAAAGAAACAAGTTGTAGAAAATAATGGCTAGAAAAATAGCTTACTGCAACCCTAGTAAGGTGTCAGGTTTCACGTTCTGCTGCCGGAATTCATTCATTTCCCAGAGTGCAATCGGCAGGTGCAGGGGCCTAGCAGAGGTGATTTGCATTTAGACCTAGTCGCGGAATTCAGCATCGACAAGAATGGCAAAGCCGCGACCCAGAGTCTACATTTCTCTCTCACTGTCCTGCCAACCTAGGTAATAGTTAATTCGTACATCGTCGGCCTGGTCAATGACATAAAGTTCGATACCGCCGCGGACAATNCCNTCAACAATTTTAGGTGGGCCGAACTCGAGCACTTTATGGTCGCACGGCTCCCCCTCAAGCCAATCNAAATTTAGTCTCAGCCAGTAAGCTGAACTACTAATGCCAAAGTGCAGGATGTTTCTCGAATGGGNAATGAAATTCACGTCGAATGTGGGAGCCANGACATCGTTGANTGTCATTGACTCAGAGTTGTCTGCGTGATGCTCGAAAAATCCCGCCACCGCCAGCCTGGCCGTATCTGGGTCAACGCTGATCGCCTGTGCAGCCAATGTCTGCGGTAATTAAGACAGCGCACAGCAACAGCGGTAGAATTATGCTTTGGTGGTAGTGCTCGCGGGATGAATTCCTGGCCATCAATGGGTGGTGAGATCGGCAGTATAGGTGCCTAGTCGCTCATGCAAAGGTCGCCAGGGGCTGTCCCAAATCTCGAACTTGTGACTCTAAAGCCTGTGGCCTTGCATAACAATGAGAACGCGTAGGTCGCTACAAATAATTTGATCCATATCAATGAGATGGCGAGTTAATCTACACTTTATTTGCGCCACTTATTATAGTCTGGTTAACGGTTAAAGTAGTCAAGCAAAGCTGCCAATGCTAGTTTTCACCCATGATGATGAGATCTAGGCAAATGGTGGCTATCCTGTTAGCAGGCTCTGCACTGCTCAGCCCGTCTACAGCGCAGGAGCGCTACCAATATCAATACTGGCTGGAGTTGGCGGCCGCGGACCAGACTTACGCAGACCGCGCATTAGAGATAGGGCGTACGCAGGCCTTTCTCGAGTTTCTGGGAGAGGGCTCTGTTGTTTTTCGCGATGGGCCAGTAGACGCGCTGGAGATTTATTCTTCANCTGATTTCCGTGGCAATGACCTGACCTGGGAATCGCACTATATTGANGTGTCGCGAGCCGGCGACNTGGGTTTGTCAGCCGGACCCATGACCAGTATCAATACTGATATTGAAGATGGACCCGATGTTTTCGGGCACCTGGTCTCGGTATGGAGAAAGCAAGAGGGAGCATGGAAGCTGGCCGCCGATATCTTTGCGTTCATTCCAGGGTTTCTGTCATTGGAGGTTGAGCCCAACTTCNAAGATACCCAGCCGGTGATTGAAGAAACCGCTTACCCGGTTATGGCTGAAATGGGTGATGGTGGCATGCAGAGCCTCATCGATGCCGACAACCTGTTTGGGCGCTCCATTAACATTAGCGGCGGAGAGCGAGCCCTGTTGCGTTACGGCATGGAAAACATCCGCGTTTACCTGCCGGGAATGGGTCCAGCGATTGGGGCTGACGTTGCGAGCTCTGTCTACGGTGCCTATCTTGACGATGTGCTGGAGACGACTACCCCGGTCAACCTGAATCACATAGGGGGATATCTCAGTGAATCCAAAGAGATGGGGTTTACTTACGGCGTCATGTCTACAAACCCGGAAGAAGCCCAGTCAGGATTTAATTCTAACTATCTGCGCCTGTGGCGCCTGACTCTGTCTAACGAGTGGCGTATTGCGGTTGAAGTGCTCAACCGGTTCTGAACAAAACTTTATCCAGACTGCCCAGCACTGCTAGTTCTGAATAAAGACTTCGCGCTCGCCGTAGAGGNGNTGGCTGCCTGCTTTGTTCAAAATACGCACCGCCAGGCTGTGGCTGCCGTTGTCAAAGCGAGAGCTGTCCAGGTCTCCAACAAATCCCAGACTGGGTCGGTTAGGGTCAGTNNTGACGGNCTGGGCCGAAACCACGTCGTCCCTGGCNATGCCGTAATCCAGGGCTTTGACAATTTCGCCGTCGATTAGTAACTCCACAGANGCAACGCCAATATCNTCATTGTATGCCCAGCCGCTGACCTGCATAGTACCGTTTATGCGAGTATCAGCCTGCGGGCTATCAATCCAGGCAACGCTGGGAAATGGGCAGGGGCGCGCGCGCTCGCTGCTCTGTGGTCCGCGCTGAGTCAGTGCTGCGATGAGGTAGAACGAAAAGGCTTTGTCACCCGCGTAAAGTGACAGCGGAGGCGCAGCCGTTATCGCTGTGCTTTGCTGGCATATTTCGGTAAGCAGCGCGACCTTGTCCGCCTCGATCAGGGTGCTGTCCTCATTAATATACAGGGCAGGCTGTCCCGAATAGTCGGCTACGGCACCGGCATCCATTTGCCAAAGGGCCAGTTGGGTAATTCTTCCGTCCCTGACTGCCTTATCGCGATCCAAGGTGATGGCGGTGTCTGTTAGTCCGGCAAACTTGAGCTGGGCTGCCGTGTAGTAATTGTCAGTAATCAGTACCGGCCGCGCGCCCAAAAATTGGCTATCGATCAACGATGAGGTGTACATTGAAAACTCTTTCCATCCAGCCATCTTATTGGACAGCACGCCGGTGCCCAGAATCGGCTGCAGTTGTTGTTGATAGGCCTGGGAGGCGACGCCAGCAAGAGCCGCCAGGGTCCCGATGAAGCCGATGGCTGGAATCGTCCGAGTGATTCGAAAGGCTGTAGCCGGCGACCACCGATCTTCGCACCATTGCGCAATCTGTTTCAGTGTGTTTGGCAACGCCACCAGTAGGGGAAAGTAGCCGGATAATGGCCAGTGGATTGATGTGCTGTTGGCATCAGTCCAGGGCGCTAGAATGAGGTAGACCGACAAGTTAGTCAGCGAGAAGCTCAAAAGCAATGCTGCCGAACGATCACCTTTTGCTGCGCGTTGATACAGAGCAAGTAGGGTGATGCCAAAGCAAAAATAGAGTGGTGGTGTTACTAGGCCGGCTTGTTTGAAAGCATGCAGTAGACCCGAAGCCTGGAATTCCCAGGGGTGGCGTTCCACTAGGTAAAAGCTGGCGCTGCTGAGTTGGTTGCTGAGGTTGAACCAAATTGTTGGAATCAGGCCCAGACTTGAGATCGCTATTGCTAGGTAGACGCGTGGATTGAGCCACTGCTTTCGTTCTGGCTTGAAAAATACAAGAAAGAAGACGGCAGCGAGAGGATAGAGAAAGAATCGATAGTGGGTGCTGAGCCCGCAGGCAACAACTACACCTGAAACGATCCAATACTTGAGGCTGTCAGTTCGTACTGCGCGCTCGAAAGAACCTATCGACAAGATGCCGAAGAATATTAAAGGCACATCTGGCACTGCAAGTAGTCCGAGAAACCCGCCCAGAGGTAGACACAATGCGAGCAAAGCAGAATGTAAGGCGGCATGCCGGTTGGTGATAGGCAGAGCCAGCCAGTAAATCAGCAAAGGGATCATGCTACCCAGAATGAGAAACAACAGCCTTACAGCAAGCGCACTACCCGGGGTAATCGCGCTGCCCATTCCGGCCATTAGTGCAGTCATGAAAGGGAGATCGCTATAAGCCAGGCTGAGATCGGTTGAGGCTAGCCAGTAAAAGATCTCGTCACTGTAGAGATCTAATTCTGATGCGAAGTAAAACTTGAGAATAGCGACGATGCCAAATGCCGCGATGAAGCCTCTCAATGCTGGTGATTGAGGTGATTCATGCACAGCTTTTTCCCCTGGTTACAGCAATTGAATTCGATAGTTTGGCTCGTAGCCTTACAGAATGATGCTAAATCTGGACGGCCTGGATGAGACTCTTCGGCGTCAGCTTGCTGGAGAGGCGTTTGAGGCTGCTTATAAATATAAGCAGTACCAACAGCATGGCCCCAATCCAGATTGTCGAGAATAAGGGGTTTGTCCCGAAAGTGCCAATTTGGTAGGTCACGGTTGCTGCGATATAAGCGAGCCCCGTGCTCCAGCTGAAGACGAGCAGGGTCCAGCGCCACCCCGCCTCCTTGTTGACTGCCCCGAGTACGGCGACGCAGGGAGCATAAAGCAATAGAAAAACCAGATAGCAAAATGCAGCAAAGGGGCTGACGAAAAGACTCGCCATATTGGTAAGTGTGCTGCCTTGTACTTCCTGCTCTTCCGCTACAGCCTTTGCGTCACTGACGTCGCCGATTGAAATACCAAGCGGATCGCTGAGGGTGTCTGCAAGCGCTATGAACTCAGTGCCAATAGAAGCGAAGGCTTCTCCCGCAGCGCCGAGTAGGTCGGGTGCGCCAGCGTCCACTTTGCTCTCGCTTTCAGTGTAGAGCGCATCAAGGGTGCCGACTATCGCTTCCTTGGCAAACATGCCGGTGAAGAGTCCGACGGTGGCGGGCCAGTTGTCTTCCTGTATACCAAGCGGTGCAAAAGCAGGGGTGATGGATTTGCCGATTATGCTCAACACCGACTCTTCAGAGTCCTCATTACCAAAACTGCCGTTCGTGCCCAGCGAGTTTAGAAAGCTCAGGGCAATGACGACTATTACAATCGTCTTGCCGGCCCGAAAGATGAAGCCTTTCAGGCGGAACCATGTGGTAAGAAGTATGTTGCGGGCAACCGGCACATGATAGGCAGGCATCTCCTGGAATGAAGGCGTGATTTCTGCGGGAAATATCTGCTTGCGGAATACCCAACCGGTAAAAATAGCTAGCCCGATGCCCAGCAGATACAAGCCAAAAACAATGTTTTGGCCGTTTTGCTGGAAGAATGCTGCAGCAAATAAAGCGTAAACTGTAAGGCGAGCACCACAGCTCATGAACGGCGCCATGGCTATGGTCATGAGTCGATCGCTATCCCGGCCTAAGGTACGGGTTGCCATCACCGCAGGCACATTGCAGCCAAAGCCCACAATCAAAGGTACAAAAGCATTGCCTGGTAAGCCGATGCCGCTCATCAATCGATCAATCACAAATGCCGCCCTCGACATATATCCCGAATCTTCTAGTAGCGAAAGACTGAGATAGAGAAATCCGATTACTGGAATGAATGTCGCCACTAGGGTAATGCCGCCGCCGACGCCCTGCGCCAGCAGGGTTATCACGATAGGGGGCATTGAGAGCTTTTCCAGCAGCCAACTGGTGCCGTCTACCAAGACCGTGGCGAACAGTATGTCGAAAAAATCTATGAAGATGGCGCCGAAATTCACAGCAAAGGTGAACATCAGATAGATCATCAGCAGAAAAATTGGCACCCCCAGCCAGCGATTGAGAACTACACTGTCGAGTCGCTCAGACAAGCTGTGACGGGTAGGGCAGATTTCAACCACACCGNTAACCAACTGCCGAGATTTGTGNTAGCGACGAAGCATGGGATCCGAAATTTGCTGACCCACTTCCGCGTCTTGACTCCCTGGATCGGTCTTTTCTGATCTTGGTGCGTGAGCTGCCTCTGAATCGCTGGCCATTGCCGCCTTCAACTCGCGCACGCCCTGNTTGCGGGATGCCACCATGCTGATGACAGGGAGTCCAAGCNGTTCTTCCAGCTTGCCAGGCGTGAGGGCAAGACCCTGTTGCTCGGCGACATCCAGCATATTGAGGACCACAATAACAGGAATCTCCATCTCTCGGAGTTGCTGGGTCAAAACGAGGCTGCGTTCCAGGTTGCTGGCATCAATTATATTGATGATTAGATGAATTTCATCCTGTTGCAGATAGTCTCGGGCTATTTGCTCATCGATTCCCTGGTATTCCTGTTCCAGGGAATAAATGCCCGGTAAATCCACCAATTCGATTTTATCCTGCTGAAGTTGGAAGTANCCGAATTTCTTCTCGACTGTGACGCCGGGCCAGTTGCCGACTCTCTGGCGCGCACCAGTCAGGAGGTTAAACAGTGTGGTCTTGCCGCAATTCGGGTTGCCAATGAGAGCTACTTTTTTCATAGCGTTTACTGAACCTCCACCTTNATGANTTCAGCGTCGCACTTTCGGATACTGAGGAAGCTGCCGCCCACCTTGATTTGCATGGGATCACCGAGCGGGGCCAGTCGCAGTATTTCAATGGCGACACCGGGAATGACTCCCAGCGCATAGAGGCGGCTCTTCAGTTCTNCGGGATTCTGAGCTACTTCCAGCACCAAACAGCGATCACCGCGATTTGCAGCGGAGAGGGGGATTGCGNTCATCTAAAATATTCNCTTGCGATTCAATGGGATAAGCGTGAATTGTAACGCCTCGAGAAGGGGCTAAGCTATCAGATCTAAATTTTGTTGACAATNATTCTCATTTAGATNTAANTNGAAGGNTNACTTGGANATNTTTATGTACGTTTGTATTTGCCGCCAAATCACCGATCANCAGATCCGCGACGTCTGTCGCGATGGCGTCACCTCNATGACTGACTTGCGATCCCGNTTGGGAGTNGCTTCAGACTGNGGGAAATGTGGCAAGCTCGCCAAGAATATCGTCAAGGAATTCGCCAAGTCCACGCCTTTTAACAACGCGGGTTAGACATCTACTCCCTGCAGTGTGCGCAGATTGCTGTATGGCGATTAACCGGAACCAATCCCCAAGCTTTTTGTTAAGGTCAACTCTTGCATTCAGTGCTTCGGCCCAGCGCTCTGCTATGGGCGGTGAAAGGTAAATTCAGTGCATGGGGTAGTGAAATATCAGTCAATCCAATTGTGCTTCGAGTCAGCGATTCACATTCATTCTCAATCAGTCGATAAATTCTAGAAGGGTATTAATTCCGGGGCATCCATCGTGAAATGGCTCCGGCTATTCGAAGCCGATTCTGCGTCTTTGCCTATGCACGCATGTATTGATCTTGGTTCCAATAGTTTCCACTTGCTCATCGGAGAGTGGAAACAGGGCCGTATCGAAATCATTGAGCGCCTGAGTGAGAAAGTTCAGCTCGGCGAGAACGTACTCCAGAGCGGCGAAATTTCTCCAGCCGCATTCGAGCGGGGATTGAATTGCCTGCGTCGCTTTAAGCTGTTGATGCATCAGTATCCACTGAAACAATACTGGGCCCTCGGCACCAATACATTCAGGGTCACCTCCAATGCCGAGGCATTTCTTGCGGCATCTTCTGAGATTGGTATAGACATTTCTATTATCACCGGTGTCCAGGAAGCGGTGCTGATTTATGCCGGCGTTATCACTAATCTCCCCATGAGTGAGACCCATCGCCTGGTAATTGATATTGGCGGGGGCAGCACCGAGATAACCGTTGGACGCCACCACAATCGCTTCCTTACTGAAAGCATGCCGATAGGCAGTGTAGCTTGGCGCGATCGTTTCTTTAATAGCATCGATAGCTCACCAGCAGTACTGACGGCAGCCATGGAGAAAGGCAGGGCAGAAGCGTATGCCGTCTTCAACAGCGTGGCGCCGGGTGTGGAGAGAGCTGGTTGGGAAGAGGCACATGCCTCCTCAGGCACAGTGAAGATGCTGGCTAATATCTGCCAGGGGCAGGGCTGTCCTCAGGGTTCGATGTCTCTGAAGATGCTGCATGAGTTGAAGCCACTCTTCGCTGAGACAATCGCGCAAAAAGGTGAGCTGGCTGGGCTAAAGGAGGCTCGTCGGGACTTGCTCTTGCCAGGCTGGTGTGTTCTGACTGCTTTGATGGAGGCTTATAAGGTTGAAGCGCTGCGTTTCAGTGCAAGCGCGCTTCGAGAGGGTATGCTCGATTTTATGGTCAAAAATGAAAAGACACTTGACGCTATGTTGCAAAGTGATTTACCTAGTGTAAAGATGGCTAAACACTAAAGCCTTTTGCGACCGCTAGCTAGCAGGATTCAGCTGGAAGCCAGTTGTTTTAGCAGCAGCGTCTGTACGTCAGGTTGCGCGCTATCATGAGGCGTGAGTCTNTCGTAGTGGCCATCTGCTCGCATCTCCCAGCTTTGCACTTTGTCATCAAGATAAGCTTCCAGATCCGAGAGGACGCGACTGCCGTGCTTCTTCTTGAGAATCGGAAAACACACTTCGATTCGATGGGAAAGGTTTCGCTCCATCCAGTCAGCGCTGCTGCAGTAGAGCTGCGGCTGACTGTTTTGGAAGTAGTAAACTCGNGAATGTTCAAGGAACCGNCCAACCACTGAGATTACACGAATGTTTTCGCTCACTCCTGGAAGGCCGGGCTTTAGACAACAGATGCCGCGAATTATCAGGTCAATCTGGACGCCCGCAATCGAGGCGCTGAAGAGCGCCTTAATAACAGCAACATCTGTGAGGGAGTTGAGCTTGGCTATGATTCTCGCGGGCTTGCCTGCGCGGGCGGCATCTGCCTCCAGTTTAATCATTTTTATGGTGGACTTGCGCAGGTTGAACGGGGCGTGGATCAGCAGCTTTGGATGAATTTTCTTACCCATGCCGGTGATCTGCTGGAAGACTTTATGGACGTCTGCACAGACAGTCTCGTCAGCTGTCAATAAGCCGTAGTCGGTATAGATCAGAGAAGTCTTGCGATGATAATTACCGGTTCCAAGATGTGCATAGCGACGCAATTCCTTGCCGACTCGTCTTACAAATAACAACATCTTGGCATGCGTTTTATAGCCAAGTACGCCATAGACGACGACCGCGCCAGCTTCCTGTAGAACACTTGCAAAATTAATATTGTCTTCCTCATCGAAACGCGCACGTAGTTCAATTACGACGGTAACTTCTTTGCCATTGCGAGCTGCTTCTGCCAGGGCCTCCACCAATTCAGAGCTTTCATTAGTGCGATAGAGGGTCTGCTTGATCGAGAGTACAGTGGGATCTTTGGCCGCCTGTCTGACCCAATCAATTATTGGAATAAAAGACTGATAAGGATGCAGTAATAGTTGATCTTCTCTATCCACGGCTGTAAAGATATCTGAACCTTCTTCGAGGGCTTGCGGATAACCCGGAGAAAATTTAGGGAAGCGCAACTCAGGTCGCTCAACCATACACAGCATTGCTGTCAAGCGCTGCAAATTTACTGGTCCATCTAACTGGAACAGTTCTTCTTCAGAGAGATTGAACCGCTCCAGCAGAAAGTCTGAGAGGTTCTTGGGGCAGGCCAGACTGACTTCCAGCTTGGTGGCTGCGCCGAAGCGTCGGGATAGAAGCTGTCCCTGCACTGCGCTGGCAACATCCTCAACTTCGACATTGGACATTTCCAGATCAGAGTTTCTCGTTACCCGGAACTGGTGGCATTCTTTTACTCGCATGCCGGGGAAAAGCTCATTGACGTGGGCGTGAACCACCGAGGACAGGAAAATAAAGTTGTTGCCGTCCGGAATGATTTCACTTGGCACCTTGATTAGGCGCGGTAGTGAGCGCGGTGCGGGCACAATGGCGAGGCCACTATCACGACCGAAGGCATCTTTGCCTTCCAGCGAAAGTATGAAATTAAGGCTCTTGTTGACCAGCCTGGGAAATGGGTGAGCCGGGTCCAGGCCGAGCGGGCTGATAACCGGAAGGACCTCGTCAAAAAAGAAACTTCTGGCCCAGGTGGTTAGTTTCTCGTTCCAATCGGATCGTTGTAGAAAGTGAATATTTTGTGCTGCTAGGGAGGGAAGAAGTTCTTCGTTGAGTATTCGGTATTGTTCGTTTAGAGCTTCCCTCACCTCGCTGTGAATGGTCTTGAGAATAGTCTCGGGATACTTGCCATCGGGCCCTGCTCGCTGGCGGCCATTGTCCAGCTGCTTCTTGAGTCCAGATACCCTGATTTCGAAGAATTCGTCCAGATTGGAACTGAAGATAAGCAGGAACGACAGGCGTTCGAGGAGCGGGATGTCGGGATTTTTAGCCTGTTCCAGAACCCTGAGATTGAATTTCAAATGGGATAGCTCACGGTTCTCGTAATAGTCGTGGCTCTCCAGGTCGATGGACTCCAGGTCCTGTCCCAGGATTGAGATGCCGGGTACTGGCCGATCAGCGCTGGCGTTGTTCAACCCTGGTTGACTGTCTGTCTGAATGACTAAATTGCCGGGCTGGCTGTCTAACTGGTCCATGGGATAGTTTGATTCTGCTGTTTATTTGTCCTTTTCCAGGGGACTGCTGACAGCGGTGTTCATTATCTTATCGCTGCCCGTTTTTTCAGGGGGACATTGAGCATATCACGAATCCAGCGGCCCAAGCAGCTTGCCTCTCAAGGGGCGGACATATTGACGCCTGGTTTAGCAGGTAACTGGTCAGATCAGGCGGTGGTAGCGGGAGCAGGTGGCTCCATGCTCGCGGCATTAGGTGCTTCGAGCTTTACCCTGATGGAGGGGAAGTGGCATATAAAGCGGCTGCCTTTGCCTGCCTCTGACTCGATGTTCAACTCGCCATCGTGGCGCCCGACAATGTGTTTGACGATAGCCAGCCCCAAACCGGTGCCACCGGTTTCAGAGGAGCGGCTGACGTCTACCCGATAAAACCGTTCAGTCAGGCGTGGCAGATGTTGAGATTCGATGCCGATACCATTGTCGCGTATCATGATTTCTAGTCCTGCTTCGCTGTTCTTTGCAGAAACCATAATAGTGCCTCCGGCCGGCGTGTATTTGGCGGCATTGGTGATTAGGTTGGATATTGCTGAGTAGAGTTCACCATTTTCGCCCAGAAACTGTAGCTTTTCGTTGCAGTCCAGTCTGAAATCGTGGGATTTTTTGGCAAAGATCTGCTGGGTGTCATTGAGAATCTCTGAGAGTAGTTGCAACAGGCTGAATGAATCCTGAGGGCGCGGGCGGGTCTTGGTTTCCAGAGAGGACAACAGCAGCAGATCCTTGACGATATTTTCTATGCGGTATGACTGTTGGTGCATTTGTTTGATCGGCTTTCGCCATTTGTCATCAAGGTCTTGGATGTTTTCCATGATGGTTTCGAGATAACCCTTGATTACCGTGATTGGCGTGCCGAGTTCATGTGACACGTTGCCCACGAAATCTTTTCGCATGAGTTCCAAACGGTGCAGCCGAGTGATGTCGCGAGCGATCATAAGTCTCTCGCTCTCGCCGAACAGCGCGATTTGAAACTCCAGGACTCTGCCACTGTCCCCGGGGGCATTGAGTTTAAGTGGTTCATCATAGTTATTGCTGCTGAAGTATTCGCCGAAACGGGGGGCGCGAATCAGGTTGGTTACAGGCTGGCCGCGATCCTGCGGATAACGCAAGCCCAGCAGTGATTCGCTGGCCTGGTTCCACCAATCCAGGTTGTTCTTCCGATCGATCATGATTACCGCCATTTCCAGCGCAGCCGAGGACTCCTGTGCCTTGTTGACTATGGTTTCAAGATAGGCGCTGGCACGGCGCTCCTGTTTCTGGAGCCGATAGATGCCATCAAATATGCCGCCCCAGAGACCGAAGCTTTCAGGAGGTGGAGATTTGTTGGAAGAATGGTCTTTAGCCAACCATTTCGTCAGGCGGAGCAGCTGATAAAAATTAGAGACCGCGTAACTGACAAACAGCAACAGCCATGCCAGCTCCAATTCGCCAATGGCGAAACCTGTTAGGGAAACTGCTGTCAATATGAAAAAATGCCGCTTAAGTTCTGCGCGCCAGGCTTGCACTAATGGACTCCTGCTAATGGACCAGCGGGCTATGCCGGACCGGGGAAAGCCGACATAGACCCGTAAAGGGGGTTATTTTAAAGGACCCAGCGCACCCCCGCCATTACGGCGGACTATAGAGATATGATGTTTCTGAACCATGAATTAGCGCGTACAATACGTGCCCCTTCGCTCCGTAGCGGCTTGAACTGAGAATTGCGCTAGCTTTCGTGGGCTTGGCAAGTCCAGAACTGGATCACACAGGGTTCAACAATGACCAAAGGTTTAGCAATAACCAGGCTTTTTGGCCTGATGCCGGCAATATTTGTGCTTTTTTGCACTAACACAGCATCAGCGGCCGAACCCGGCGAGTCCTACGTTGCGCCTGGGGCGCAGTGGATGGACTTTGATGAAGAAACTGGTCTTGGCAACGATTGGGGTTTTTCAGCTGGCGTCTGCTTGCAGATTGCCGAACGCTGGGCCCTTGAAATGGCTGGGTTCGACCCGGATCCGGATAATACAGAATTGCTAGCTTTTCTGTTTTAAGCGATGAATTCACCCGCCAACGCAATCGATATTGCTGACCCTAGCCTGCATTGGTTTGATGCGGCAGTTGCCCCCCCTAGCTTGGGCTCAGCGCAAATCGCGTTGCTCTCAGACCCAGGCTCGCTGACTCAGCATCTTATTGAGATAAGTGACTACAGTTTTCTGGTTGAGCTGAAGGAGGAGTGTTGGCAGACCCTGGCACAGGGCGCGTTGCGAAAGACCTTTGGGCCGGTGTCATCAGCACACAGGTTCTGGTCACGGAAAACGGTCTTGCTTTCGGACAATGAGCCGGTGGTGCTGGCCCATAGTCTGCTACCGGAGCACTCATTNAGCTCACCACTGGCAGAAATTCCTAGATTAGGTGTTGAGCCACTTGGCGCCTTCCTTTTCAAACAAGCAGATCTCCGTCGCGAATCATTTCAACTCGCGGAGTCGTCAGCTGGATACTGGGGCAGGCGCAGTATGTTTTTTACCGCCAGTAAACCGATTATGGTTGCGGAGTTTTTTNACCCTGGCCGCAAGCTGAACAGGCTTTTGATGAAAATTGCCGGGACTAAGGTTTCGGGAANGACTATTTTTTAGTCATNTTATAGGCGGGAATATCGCTCGCGACGTGCTATCCGAGTTTCCATAGAGCCTTTTAGAAGCGGCTAAGNTCAGAAAAGCCATTGATAAGAGCCGACTCGGTAATTCCTGGTCATCTTTTTTGTGCACGGCAATNGGCAGGTAAAAGCTGATTCGGCTTGAATAGGCTTAGACCCTGGATTATTCTCACCGCCCNATTGATACGCATGTAATGGCNACGAGCCAATTTGGTGATTTGTGCTAGACCGNAATGTTAAATCCGCCCTTGAGGGCAAGCTTGTAATTGATTTGAGTCGTGTGCTCGGTGGGCCATATTGTTCGCAAATTCTAGGCGACCACGGCGCCGAGGTTATCAAGATTGAGCCGCCCCGGGGCGACGAAACCCGCGATTGGGGACCTCCCTTTCACGACGATGACTCGGCCTATTACATCGGGGTAAACAGGAACAAGCGCTCAATGGGGCTAAACCTTGCGAAACCAGAGGGCAAGGAAGTGTTGATGCGGCTGCTGGAAAATGCAGACGTGCTGTTGGAAAACTATAAGCCTGGCACCATGGAAAACTGGGGCATCGGCTATGAGGAAACCCTTAAAAAACGATTTCCTAAACTTATTCACTGTCGCATTAGCGGCTTTGGTAGCGATGGTCCCTGGGGCGGATTTCCCGGTTACGACGCCATCATTCAGGCCATGGCGGGTTGGTTCAGTATCAATGGTGAGGAGGGCNGTAACCCTACTCGTTTGGGCTTGGCCGCAGTAGACATGGGTACTGGTCTCTACACCACGGTTGCCATATTGATGGCGCTGCTTGAGCGCAAGCACTCCGGGNAAGGTCAGTATCTGGACATGACGCTATACGACTGCGCGGTCTCTCTCATGCATCCCCATATCTCCAATTATAATTTCTCTGGCAAGATCCCCGGACCTACTGGCAACGCCCATCCGAATATCTCTCCCTATGATACGTTTCGCACCAGAACCATAGATATTTTTATTGGGGCAGGGAATAACCGGGCCTGGGGCAAACTCTGTCAGGAAATCAGTCGGCCGGAGCTCATGGATGACCCTCGCTTCGCCAATAACATCGACCGGGTGGAAAATCGCGATGAACTCAAGGCCGAAATCGAATCGGCTCTCATGAAGATTGATGGCGAAGAAATTGGGGTGCGTCTTGCCGAGGCTGGGCTCGCTGCGGGCCCCATTCACAACACGCAGCAGGTCGTGGANCATCCCCATACNCATCATCGCGAGATGANTATCGAAAAAGACTGGTACAAGATGGCCGGCACACCGATCAAGTTATCTCGAACCCCGGGGGCCTTGCGGCACCTGCCGCCGAAGTTCGGCGCCCACAGCCAGGAAATCTTGGCCGAATTTGGTTTCAGTGAAACTGAAATCGAATCATTGCTTGCCAGCAATACGGTGCTTGTATCCCGCCAGCGTTGACTCGCACCAGTGCAAGTAAAGTCATAAAAATCAACAAGCTCGAATTTTGGCAAAATTAGGCTTCTTGTTTGCCGATATAGTGTTATAGTTATGCATAACACTACATCAGCATAACAGCTGGTATAAGAGATTTAACTTGGATATTAGCTGGAACAACAAAGAACCCATCTATCTGCAGCTCCGCGATCGATTGGTGGAACTGATTATTGATGGCGTACTGAATGAGGGAGATGCGTTGCCATCTGTACGACATATTTCTAGCGAACAGAGGATAAACCCGGTCACCGTGTCCAAAGCGATTCAGCTTTTGGTGGATGAAGCGCTGGTTGAAAAACGACGCGGCCTGGGGATGTTTGTCTTAACCGGCGCAAAGGAAAAATTGACTCGAGATGAAAAATCTAAATTTTTACAGGAAGAGTGGCCCCAGATCGCTGGCAAAATTGAAAGGCTGGGGCTCGAGATTCATGAGCTCATTGACAGCGCATCGGATGAACCGGGCCAGAATCATGGGGCTGATTAATGACTAACATTGTGGAATCCAGGTCTCTCGTCAAGCGCTACGGTGATTTCAACGCGCTGGCTGGTGTTGACCTTTCCATTCCAAGCGGTTCAATCAGTGGATTGATTGGCCCAAATGGCGCGGGTAAAACCACGACTCTGAAGGCGCTGGTCGGTCTGTGTGATGTCGAGGGAGAATTGGAAGTTGCTGGCCGTGATCCCCGCAGCGCGCGGCACAAACTGATGGAAGAGGTGTGCTTTATCGCGGATGTGGGAATTCTGCCAAAGTGGCTCAAGGTCGCTCAGGTGCTGGAATTTGTGTCAGCAGTGCATCCCAAGTTCGTCCGTGAGCGAGCCGAGAAGTTTCTGAGTACCACTGAGATTCCTTCCAGCAAACGTATTAAGGATTTGTCNAAGGGGATGGTAACTCAACTCCATCTTGCAATTGTCATGGCGATTGATGTGAGGCTGCTGGTGCTGGATGAACCAACCCTGGGCCTGGATATTATCTATCGCAAGGAGTTCTATGACCGCTTGTTAAATGAGTACTACGACGGTGACTGCACCATCATTATTAGCACCCACCAGGTAGAGGAAATTGAAACATTGCTGTCGCATCTGGTATTTATCAAAAACGGGCGCATCACGCTGGATTCCAGCATGAATGATTTGGCTGATCGCTATTTCGAGGTGGTATTGGATCCTGACAAGTTGACTGCTGCCGATATGCTGGAACCAATTTATACCCGCGAGCTTCTGGGTAAGAAATCCTACATGTTTGAAGACGTAACTCGACAGCAGCTGGAACCACTCGGCGAAGTTCTAACACCAACAGTGGCCGATCTGTTCGTCGCGAAGATGAAGGAAGATCATCATGGTGGTTAATCAGTTCGGGCAATTTGGCGCGCTGCTAAAGCGTGAAATCATAGAAAACCGGAACCTGTTCATCAGCACCCCGGCCCTGCTGGCTGTTATTTTTTTCGTATTTTCTGTCTGGGTTGTATCTTTTGTACCGAGTGCAGAGATAGCTACCGGTATCGAGTATCTGTCGGTGCTGCTTGATGGTTTGTCGCCATTGCAAATGGCGCCGGTTTTCCTGCTACCTGCCGTGCCGTTTATCGTCACACTTTATATCTGTGCAATTATCTATCTGATCAATAGTTTGTACCAGGACCGTAAGGACGCTAGCGTTTTGTTCTGGCAGTCCATGCCCGTATCGAATCTGCAGACAGTTCTTTCCAAAGTCGTGACTATCTGTGCAACCGCACCAGCATTCTATGTGGCTATTCTGTTTGTCCTTTATCTGCTCGCTGTTGCCATGCTGACCGCGCTCGGCCTGACCTATAACGTACAGGTAGCTGGACTTAGCTATATGTTTATGGCGTCGGTGCTTAGCCTGCTGCTGATCTACCTGTCTGCGATAACCACAGCACTTTGGTTACTGCCTTCGATTGGTTGGTTGCTGCTGTTTTCCGCATTCGCGCGCAAGACGCCGATTCTCTGGGCGGTGGGTGTATTTATTTTGCTGGGTTTCCTTGAGGATTTTGTGTTTGGCTCGCAGTATCTCGCGAACTGGGTTGAGAGTCGCTCAAACCCGCAACAGTATATGTTTTTTGAATTTACCGATGTCGTTGAGCGACTGATCAGCTACGACATGCTGTTTGGCGTCGTGGTGGGCTCCATTCTTATTGCAGGCGCCATTTCCATGCGTCGATTTATCGATTGATGGAAAGCTGGATGCGCAGAAAGACATGAATACTGGGACGAATAGATTAATCAGAAAACTCGATTGGAATTCTGGGTCAGAAATCCAGATCAGCAAGTTGCATTGCGACAAGCCGTATTGCAATGAGTCGTATTACAACAGGTCGTATTGCAGCAGGTCGTAATGAAAGAGGAGCCATGCAGATGAACCAACTCATCAAGACTATTCTGAGTAACCGCTATGCAGTATTGCTTACGACCCTCACAGCCTATCTGTTGGTGGTGGTCATAGAGGGCGCAATTACGGATCGGGAGGCTCGCCTGCTGGATTTTGAAAACCCTTTCTTCGATCTCAATATCGCGGACTTTGAAGAATTACGAACCACCCGATCTGGGGAAGATCCAGAAGTCATGTGAGCGACCGACGGGTCCTGAATTAACGGAGCACTCCTTGACTCGGGGTCTACCTCGCTAATCCCCCTCCCTCATGCCAGTGTTGTTTTTTTTTGCTCTCTTATTGGCCTTTGCTGGGCCTTTCAGGGAGAAACGGATCTCTGTCAGTCCCAGGCAATTTGAGTTAAACTGGTCGGCTGTGTAGGCGCGCAAAACAGCTTGTGGTGCCAGTATTATCGCAATATTTAAGGCAGGGTGTTCAGGCTCCGCTGTTGGGTAACAAGAAATGAGTGAGTCCAATTTAGACTTCAGTGCTAGCAAGCTGTTTAATTTAGAAGGGATGACGGCCCTGGTAACCGGCGGAACCTCGGGGCTGGGTCTGATCATGGCAAAGGCGTATCTGCAAAACGGTGTCAAAGTACTGATTACTTCCCGTCGCCAAAAAAAGTGCGACATGGCACTAAGAGAACTGTCTGAGTATGGCGAGTGTCAGGCTTTCGCTGCAGATGTTACCAAAGCTGATGGCCGTTCTAAGTTATTGGCGAGAGTGGAGGACTATCTGGGTGTGCTGAATATTCTGCTAAACAATGCTGGAGCCAACTGGGGGGCTTCGCTGGAGGACTATCCGGATGAAGGCTTTGCCAAGGTCATGGATACCAACCTCAATGCGGTGTTCTCTTTGACGCGCGATGCCGTACCCTTATTGAGCAAGGCGGCTAGCGCAGCCGACCCCGCGCGGGTCATTAATATCGGTTCGATGGATGGCCTGCACGTGCCGGTGGTGCAACGAGTGCCGACTTTTGCCTATTCTGCCAGCAAGGCGGCATTGCACCATTTGACCCGGGCGCTTGCAGTTGAACTGGGGCCCAGACACATCACAGTGAATGCCGTGGCACCTGGATTCTTCGAGTCGCGCATGACTGATTATATCTTCGAACATTACTTCGAAGACATAGAGGCAGATTGCCCGCTAGGACGCATTGGGCAGGCGGAGGAGATGGCGGGTATCGCCGTCTATCTTGCCTCGCGTGCTGGCAACTACACCAATGGTGCAGTAATCCCGGTGGATGGTGGTACCAACGTATCTAAGGGTGTGAAACCCTGGACACAGTCTTAAATCATTACGGGAAGAGGGTGTATTCCCCGGTTACAAAGTAGTAGCACACAGGAGAGCAAATGAGTCTATTTAGTCTGGAAGGAAAAGTTGCCCTGATTACTGGCTCTACCAAAGGTATCGGCAAGGCGATAGCCCATCGCATGGCGGAGCAGGGAGCAAAGGTGGTCATTTCGAGCAGGAACCAGGATGCCTGCGATGAGGTGGCGGCTGAGCTGCGCGGGCAGGGACTGAAAGCCATCGGCGTGGCCTGCAACATCAATTACCAAGAGCAGCTCGAGAATCTTGCCAAAACCGCATGCGCTGAATTCGGCAAGGTAGATATCCTGGTATGCAACGCAGCGCTAAATCCCTTTTTCGGCCCCTCGCAGGAGATTCCTGATGAGGCCTTCGATAAGGTCATGCATGCGAATATCGGCAGCGTGCATCGCCTCTGCAAACTGGTTATTCCCGGTATGGCTGAGGCCGGCGGCGGGGCTGTGATCATCGTCTCCTCCATCGGCGGNTTGAAAGGTACTGATGCGCTGGGCGCCTATGCGATTTCCAAGGCTGCGGACATGCAGATTGCCCGCAACCTGGCTGTAGAGTGGGGGCCTAANAACATCCGGGTCAACTGTATTGCACCGGGGTTGGTGCGCACNGATTTCGCCCGTGCCCTGTGGGAAAACCCGGAGATTTATGAGGCCACGGTATCGAAATATCCGCTACGTCGAATCGGCGAGCCCGATGAGATTGCCGGTGCCGCGGTTTTACTGGCCTCAGACGCTGGCAGCTTCACAACCGGGCAAACTATTGTCATTGATGGTGGTGGTACTATCGCAGGCTAGTGTAGATATCGGGTACCCTTACTCCCTGAGACCCCATTAGGCCATAGGTGCTTGGAAATCAGTGAAAAATCGAATCAAACGAAATTTTAGAGGATAGTTTTAATAATGATGGATCTTGGTTTGTCAGAAGAAATGGTTGAGATAAGGGAAAAAATTCTCGACTTCATAGAAAACAAGGTGGAGCCAGTAGAGGAGGAATATCACTCAGAGGTCAGTGTCGGTGACCGCTGGTCCCACACTCCCCGGCAGGAAGAGATCCTCAATGACCTGAAAGCCATTGCTCGGGATATGGGGCTCTGGAACTTTTTCTTGCCGGAAAGTCAGGGTGGCGCNGGTATTAGCAANCTCGAATACGCTCACCTTGCCGANATNATGGGGCGCAGTCGCCTGGCNTCAGAAGCCTTTAACTGCTCCGCNCCTGATACTGGCAACATGGAAGTGCTTGAGCGTTACGGATCAGAAGAGCAAAAACAGNAGTGGCTGGTGCCGCTGNTGGCTGGTGAAATTCGCTCAGCGTTTGCAATGACTGANCCGGGTGTCGCNTCTTCTGATGCCACCAATATTTCTACCTCTGCCGTNCTCGATGGTGATGAGTGGGTAATTAGTGGTGAGAAGTTCTATATCTCAGGCGCGGGTGACGCCCGCTGCAAGATCATGATCGTGATGGTAATCACCGATCCCGACGCACCAAAGCATAATCGTCAGTCCCAAATCTTGGTGCCGATGGATACAGAGGGTGTAGAAGTGGTGAGGCCGATGCATGTATTCGGCCGCGATGATGCACCCCATGGTCATATGCATATCAAGTTCCACAACGTGCGAGTGCCAGAAAGTAATATGATTCTAGGTCGCGGCAGAGGTTTTGAGATCTCGCAGGGTCGACTTGGGCCGGGACGAATCCATCACTGCATGCGTTCGATCGGTGCGGCAGAAAAGGCATTGGATCTTATGTGTCAACGTGCCGTGAGTCGGGAGGCGTTCGGCAAGCCTCTGGCTGAGTTAGGTGGTAACTATGATGTGATTGCAGACAGCCGTATAGAAATAGAGATGTGTCGACTGCTGGTTCTAAAGGCGGCATGGTTCATGGATAAAATTGGCAACAAGGCCGCACGCGATGCAATTTCTCAGATCAAGGTGGCGGTACCAAATATGGCGCTGCGAGTAATTGACCGTGCGATTCAAATGCATGGTGCTGCCGGCGTGGGTCAGGATTTTCCTCTCGCCGCATTGTGGACGAGTCAACGCACACTGCGATTGGCTGATGGTCCCGATGAGGTCCACAGACGAGTCATTGCTCGCAAAGAGCTGTCTAAATACCAGTAGGGGTATTACTCCAATAGACGAAAGTGCTAAAAATGGGAACTTTGGTTCCCATTTTTTATGAGTGATGACAATCGAACAAAACGTCTCAGTGATTATCCCTACCTTCAATCGTGCGGAACGGCTGCCGCGCGCGTTGATATCGGTTTTGGAGCAGTCGCGTCCTGCGGATGAAGTGATCGTGGTCGATGATGGCTCCAGTGACCAGACTCGTGAACTGTTAGAGGCAGAATTCCCCGCTATTAAATTAATCGTCCAGAGTAATCAGGGTGTTAGTGCTGCACGTAACCGCGGCGCGGCGTCCAGCTCTGGTCACTGGTTGGCTTTTCTCGATTCTGATGATGAGTGGCTGCCAGAGAAGCTCGAGGTTCAAATGCAGGCAGCGGCAGCTAATCCGCAGTTCTCCCTTATTCACAGCAATGAAATCTGGATTCGCCGTGGAGTCAGGGTTAACCAGATGAAGAAGCACCGCAAGTCCGGTGGTGACATTTTTTTTGATTGTTTGCCGCGCTGCATTATCTCGCCTTCAGCTGTCATGCTCAGGCGCGAATTATTTGATGCTGTGGGTCAGTTCGACGNGTCCTTGCCTGCCTGTGAAGANTATGACCTGTGGCTGCGTATCTGTCACCAGCATGAAGTGCTCTATATTGATAAACCNCTGTTGNNGAAATATGGCGGCCACGAGGATCAACTCTCTACGCGTCATTGGGGTATGGATCGGTTTCGCGTGAAAGCCCTGGATAAACTCTTGAGTCAGATTTCGCTGGAGGCTGATAAAGAGCGGGAGGCCAGGGCTATACTGCTGGAAAAGTGCAGGGTGCTGATGGTCGGGGCACACAAACGCAACAACGTAAATCTGTTAGATTATTGTGAAGCAATGATTCAAAAACATGTTGGATGATCCCGTGTTAATCAATTTGGTAGTGGCACATGGGCTGGAAGCTAAGCCACTGATTGCGCTGTTTGATTTGCAGCCGCAAGAAGATAGCGACAAAGTCTACGTTTCCAACTCTGGTGTGCGACTAATTGTGACTGGGATGGGACGCGAGAACGTCGAGTATAGTTTGGCAAAATGGGTGGAAACCAAGCTTACTGCCAGACAAGACACAGCGTGGCTTAACGTCGGTATTGCAGGGCATCGGAATCTGGCTGTCGGCGATACGCTAATTGCTAATAAGATTATTAGCGGCCCGGACAATGAGTCAGTGTTTCCAACACCAATTATCGGTGGGNTGAGAACCAGCACCGTNATAACGATGGATCATCCCGAGTTAAACTATCCCGAAGATGCGGCTTATGACATGGAAGCTTTTGCATTCTGGCGCTCGGCAGCGGCTCTCGGACCGCTGGATCTGGTGCAAAGTTATAAAATAGTTTCGGACAATCCAGAGTCAAGTACTGATAAAGTGACACCGATTTTTATTGCGGAACTGTTTGACTCGGCAATCAGAGAAATCGAACACCTTGTGCTACAGCTNAAAATGCTTGCTGAAAAACAACAATCCCTCGTCAGTGATCCCCCCGCGTTCCTTAACGCAAAAGNCAGCTATCGATTATCTGTTACCCAGGAAATTCAGCTGAGGCGGCTATGCCACAGGTTTTACGCGCTACAAATGGTTGACTCGTTGGAGGTCATACTCTCTGCATCACACCGTGATAGTCGTGCGCTAATCGATGCGCTGCATGCCGAGCTGGGTCATGCAGATGAGAACTCTGCATGGGTGGGAAGAGAAGACCTGTCCCAGCTCGAAGCGGGTGAGGGGCAAACTGAGAGGGATCAAGCGAGTTGAATTTTTCCAGTGTTTATATAGAAGAAGAGATAGCCGAGACAGAGCGTGTAACAGACATACTTGAACGGTTGGGCGATATACCCAAGATCAGGATCGAACGCTACGGTGAAATTTTCAATCGNGCCGGACAGAATTTTCGGTTACAAAAACAGGCGCCGGCGCTGATCCTGGCCAAGAAGCATGGCAAAAAAGTCTTGCCGGCCCCGGAGGGCTATGGATTCGAGCAGGGCGGCGGTTTCTATTTTTCGCACATGCTCAACTGCCTTTACGACTGTCGCTACTGTTTTCTACANGGTATGTACCGCTCAGCCCACTATATACTGTTTACCAATTATGAAGATTTTATGCATGACATTTTGGGGCAGTCAGCTCAAGCAGGGGGAAACGTATTTTACAGCGGATATGATTGCGATAGCCTGGCGATGGAACCGGTGAGTGGTTTTTGCGATTCCTTTATTCCATTTTTTGNTAGCAGGTCCGANATGACACTGGAAATCCGNACCAAGAGCACTCAGGTGCGCAAGTTGCTGGAGTTTGATCCATTGCNCAATTGTGTTGTTGCNATGAGCTTTACGCCAGAGGCTGCGGCCAAGCGCTGGGAGCATCGAGTACCGGCGATCACGAAACGGCTGCAGGCGATGCGNAAGCTGCAGCAGGCGGGTTGGCCGGTTGCCATTCGCTTCGAGCCGGTTATCGCAGAACCCGAGGTTGAAAACAATTATGAGCGCCTGTTTCAGCAGGTTTTTGCAACTCTCGATGGCGAGCTTCTGCACTCCGTGAGCCTCGGCGAGTTCAGGCTGCCAACAGGTTTTCACAAAAAGATGGTTAAGCTTTATCCCGANGAAGGTCTCTTGGCACGCGAAACAATCAGCAGTGATGGTATGGTCTCACTCGCAGGCGGGGGTGAGAGGATGATGCTGGCACTCGAGTCCAGACTGCTGACTCATGTTAATGGCTCAAGATATTATCGTTGTGGATAGGTTCTGCTGGTAGGCGCTCTGAGTAAGTACTGCGTCTAAGCGCGGCCAAAGGCCAATGCGCGTGATGCATTAATGATTCTTCCAGCGCTNAGATAGATAAGGGCTGGCATGTTGGAAGATGGGATNTCGACGCAACTGCAATTNGCAGGGTAGCTGCTGCTGTGGTAGTGGCTAATTGTTATGGAAATTACTTTGAGGATTCACAATGACGAATGAGCAGAATGGAACTGTTCTAGTGACCGGCGCTTCGTCAGGCATTGGCCTGGCAACAACTCGTCAGTTGCTGGAATGCGGATTTTCAGTGCTCGGAGTTGCCAGAGACTTTTCCAAGGCAGAAATTAGTCACGCCAATTTTCACAGCACCGAGTTCGACCTCGCCTCAGCAGACGCTATTCAGGCAGGGCTGCCACCTTTGCTTAAATCGCTTGACCGGCCTCTGCGTGCGGTGGTGAACAGTGCCGGTGTCGGCAAAATGGGATACCTGGAACAGCTGTCTGTTGCAGATATCCAGAGCGTGCTGGCGGTGAATCTGTTGAGTCACATATTGATCAGCAGACTGTGTTTACCTGTCATGAAACAACAGTCTGTTCTCAGTGATCTGATATTCATCGGGTCGGAGGCGGCCTTGACTGGCGGCAAGGAGGGCAGTGTTTATTGCGCGAGTAAGTTTGGTTTGCGGGGGTTTGCCCAGTCTTTGCGCATGGAATGTGCGAAATCCGAGATAAGGGTTAGCCTGATCAACCCAGGTGCTGTTAGAACCGCGTTCTTTGACGAACTCCATTTTGAGCCTGGAGATCGCGCTGAGAATGCCATCCAGCCAGAGGATGTGGCGGCAACTATCCTATCAATCCTGGCCATGCGTAGCGGCACCGTAGTGGATGAAATCAATCTGTCTCCTCGCAAGCGAGTATGGCAGTCTAAATGAATGATGGGGCTCAGAACCGGGGAAAGCCGCGTCTTTTCACTGGTTCTCCGCTGGCCGTACAGGAGCTGTGCGACGATATGTCGCAGCTGATTGAGTCGGTCCAGCTAGGCATAACCGCCTGATATTGAGATACTTTGCCTCAATCAAGGGCATTCAATATAGCCAATTCCAATGTTCGCAGAAATAGCAGGGATTGGATAAAGTGCTCAACCGTAGAATGCTCCACCATCTAATAAAAACGGCAGCAAAGAGGCCCTAGGCTATGCAATCAATTAATTCGTTTTCCCTGGTACAGAAACTGTTTGCAACNCTGGTGTTGCTGCTGGCTACCGGCAGCGCGTTTGCCCACACTGGCTTGAAGGAATCGACTCCGGCGGCAGACGCTACCGTGCAGGCAGCACCCGCCAAAATTGACCTGGTGTTTACTGCGCCGGTACGACTCGTAAAGCTGGAGGTGGGGGGAACCGGGCCCGCAGCGGAAACTGAGTTCAAACCCAGCGCTGAAGCGGTCGCTACATACAGCATTCCGGCCGCAGGCCTGGTGGTGGGTAGCTACACNGTAAACTGGGCTGCTATCGGTGCTGACGGTCATACGGTTTCCGATTCCTTCAGTTTCGTCGTTGCTCCTTCTTCAGCATCTTCAGCTCCCTGAATTATTCCTTATAAATAGTGCTNGACCTGGATCGCCAGGTCGGGCATTTTTATGCCCATGTCCGCCATTCCAAGCAGCTGGGAGCTGGTCAGCGTAGTCTGCAAGCTTCTCATGTACCTAGGTGCCGCCAGTTCCCTTGGCGGCGCATTCTGTCTGTTCATGTATGGGGACGGGAGGCGCGNTACCGTGCAGCGCGTGTTGCTGCTGCAATTGTTCGGTGCGCTGTTGAGCCTNCAGGCTGTTGTCATCAGTTTTCTTGCTCAAGTTGGGCTGATCAACAATGCCGGCGTGGGTGGGGCACTGGATTGGACTATGGCGCAGATTTTGATGGATACCCCGCTAGGTGATCTGAGCCTGTACCGTCTGCTAGGCTTTGCGGTACTGATCTGTTCGGCTGGCTTCTTCTACCGCCGGACNCTGNTGATGAATCAGGCACCAAGCAGANATTTTTACATGAACTTGCTGCGCATAAACGCTATCGGTTTTATGTTGCTGCTCTGGGCATTTCGATTTGGCGGCCATGTATCGGTGTTGACTGCGCCTGTGCAACTTGCGCTGGCTGTGCACTTCACCGTCTTTGCNCTTTGGATCGGGTCGCTGTATCCGCTGCTGTTGATCTCCTCCACCGACAACTTGGCTGAGCTTCAGCTGACCCTGAATCGATTTAGTAACCACGCCATAGTCATAGTGATTGTGCTGCTTATCGCCGGCGGGTTATTGGCGCTGAACCTGGTGCATTCACTGACCGAGCTCATTAGCACGGCCTACGGGCGCGCTTTGGCGTTCAAGCTTTTCTTGGTTCTGGCTCTACTCGGCATTGCTGCGCTGAATAAATTTAAGCTGGTGCCAGCGCTGCTTCTGATACGAAGTAGTGACAAATTTCGTCATTCGGTCAGGGTTGAAATGCTGGTCGCTAGTCTACTGCTGCTGCTAACCGCCTATCTCTCGACGGTTGTTGGGCCAATGATGCACTAAGGGCTTGACGCAAGACCGGTTGAAAATAGGGCTTAGGTNAAGCTCGTCTCTGTGCTGCTGGCTTTGATTTCCGCAGGCGATTGTTGGATCAGCAAACTCACTTCCAGGGTGTTCAGGTCGAGTGAGTACAGGGTCGCCCTGGTTTTGCCCCGGGGTTCGAACCACGCGGCAGTGGTCATAGCAGGTTTGCTGGCGAATAACAGGGCATCTCCAACCGGAGACCAGGCCAGGTTAAACAGAACATCCTCGCTATTGTAGAGCGCTGCGGGCAGGAAGCCATTACTTCCTTCAGATATCGACGCTTCGTTATCTAGCATCTCAACGTCACCAAGCATAATGGTGGAACCCGTGTGATCGTACTGCACAAAGGCAAATCGGCTCTCATCCCTTGAGAACAAAACCGTGCTTATATCAGTTCCGAGTCTGTCGTCGGTGCCGGATTCACTCAGTAGCAATTCGCCGCCGACCGGACCCATCTGGCGCGCGCTAATAACTTCATCAGTGAAGCGCACCGGATCAGCCCGTTGTGGTCGCGAATCGATGTGCAGCAATGCGGTTAAGACCAGAGTGAGCGTGAAGGCGGCTGTGCCCGATTTTTGCAGTCGCTGCATGAATGGAAGCAAAGAGGCTCTGTCGGAAGTCTGATACGGCATGGCTGCAGGGCTCTCGGAGCTCTCGAAGTTCTCGTAGCTCCCAGATATCACAGTTACTGGCACCGCCAGGCGATAGCCGCGCTTCGGAATGGTTTCGATAAAAGTGGTCTTTGGGTCTGAGGTCGAGCTCAGCTGCTTGCGCAATTCTGATACGGCCCGGGTCAGAGAGTTTTCATTCACGATAACCTTGGGCCATAACAACTCCACAAGTGAGTCTCGCTCTACAACCTTACCCTGATGGCGCGCCAGATGGCTGAGCAATTTTACCAAGCGTGGCTCCAGGTGACGCGAATCTCCGGAAAGCTGATGCCGCAGCTGGTTCAAGGCTGGGTCAACGACCCAGTTGGCGATCTGAAAGGCATCCAGCGCCGGATTAAGAACTGAGTCTGCCATCTTAGATAAATGAATTTGGGATGAATCTGCGTTAGTGCCAGTTTGCATCGAATTTACCCTCAATTGTTCCTGATTGTGGCATTCAGTTCCCGCAGGCCTTTGGCTGCGACGCTCCTTCAATCGAAAGGGCAGACCTGAATGGCCTCACTATTGTTTACTTAGACGCGGCGAACAGCGTTTTTGTTTCAGCGCTGTATGCAATTTATCGTGTTTTCCGGTTTATTGAGCCAGTTTCAGAACTGCTGATATTAACAAAATAACTACTTGTTCTAGCGCAAAAACACAGTCTGCAGCTTTTCTGGACATAAAGTTCATTGCAATTTCAGGTTTCTGCGGCCCTCGCCCACTAAATTTAGTACCTATGTTGATTCAGCTCCCCCAGTTGCCTGACAGCCTGGGTTCATCAAGGTAGCTGGGGGCGTGAATCTCTCGATTAAGACCCCTAATCTCAGTCCAGGATCGGCGGTCCAGCAAGCCAGGCCCAAATCAGGATAGGGCGGGATAGGAGTAAAGATAGGGATAAAGGGAGGAAATTGAAATTAAGAGAATTAGGAGCACGTCGCTGTTTATTGGCATTGTTAATTTGGGCCTATTTAGCAGTATGGCTTCTGCCGTGAGCCTGGAAGCTCTACAACAAGGGATTCCAACCTTGGCCCCTATGCTGGAATCCGTCACACCTGCGGTGGTGAATATCCGAGTGATCAAGGCAATTCCAAACATCGAATCAGTATCTTTTCGAGGGTGATCGCATCCAGGAGGAGTTGCGCGAGTACTTTGAGAATGTCCCGCGCTCTCAACGGCGCCAGCCCTTCGTCATGGGGGCAGGGTCCGGCGTTATAGTTGATAGTGAAGCCGGATTCATTGTCACTAATCATCACGTCATCGATGACGCNGCCAACATCACGNTCCAGCTCAATGACGGCNGTGTGCTGGAAGCGCAGCTGATAGGCAGCGATGCCAATNCCGACGTGGCTCTGTTGAGGGTTGAGGNTGAGGATCTGGTGGAGATTGAATTGGCTGATATAGACAGCGTGCACGTCGGAGACTTTGTAGTCGCCATCGGCAACCCTTTCGGCATTGGCCAAACTGTCACCTCCGGCATAGTCAGCGCCTTGGGCAGGAACGGCCTCAATACGGATAATTATGAGGATTTTATTCAAACCGACGCCTCTATTAATGTGGGCAACTCCGGCGGCGTCCTGGTTGACCTGGAGGGTCGCCTGATTGGCGTCAATACACCCATTATCAGCGGTAACGGTGGTAGCAACGGGATCGGCTTTGCAGTGCCGGCCGACATGGTGGGCACGGTGATTGGCCACCTAGAGCGTGATGGCGAAGTCCGCCGCGGTATGCTCGGTGTCACGGTCAGCTCAGTCACGCCTGAAGTGCGTGAGGCGCTGGCTGTGACTGTGGAGCAGGGCGCGGTGGTGACCACTGTGTTACCGGGCAGCGCGGCAGAGCAGGCGGGTCTTGAAATCTCAGACGTCATTGTAGAAATCGATGGCGAGGCTGTAACCAGTAGTCGTGAGCTTCGAAACATTGTGGGTCTGCTGCGACGAGACCAGGATGTCAATTTGCGCCTGTACCGTAATGGTGAGGCGATGACAGTCGCAGCCGTGATTAGTGACTAGGAAGGCGCCGCCACCATTGCTGGCGGCGCGCCTGCTAACTCAGGCCGATTTCGTGGAGCCGACTTACGCAACATCGAGCCGGACGATGAAATTACGCTGGAGGCAGGAGTGATGGTCAACGAGGTCGACCCTCGTAGCAGATCCTGGGCTGCCGGTCCGCACCCAGGCGATGTCATCGTGGAAGTGAATCGCCGGCCTGTCTCTGATCTCGATGATTTTAACGGCGCNATTGCCGATANCAGTCGCTTTACTGCGATTACCGCCGAGCGGGAAGACAGGNGGGTATTGCTGCTCGTGCCATGAATATTTGAGGCACTGCCTCATAAAGTCTCCTCGACGCCCTAAAATGTGCAACCACTTGGCCGATTTACACTTTGTTGAGGCGGGTTTTTTTTGCGATTCATCGGGAATTTATAGGAACAATCTAGTTTCTATAGAATACGGCAGTCTCCGCGGTGACGTGCTCAGGGCTCGCATGATCAGAATTGGTCGTGATCCGAAAGCGAGAAGTTAAAAATATAAATAGGCTTTAAGGCCGTCAGACTTGCACAAGGACCCCTCCGGTAGTTTCCGTGTTGTACTTTAAATCACCCAAGCAGCGCCGCCTATTCGCAGTACTATCGTGCGTTGTATTGCTGTGTCTCCCCGGCCTGGGCAGGGCAGATGANTGGATAGATACCTCGCACTTCAACTATGACTTCACCAAGTACGTGAATTGGCTGGATGCGCAGTTGCGAGAAAAGAAGATTCCCGGTGCGGCGCTGGCAATCGTTTCCCGGGAAGGCATCATGCATTTGCAAACCTGGGGTGTACGCCGGGCCAATGAACCTGCACCGATTACGACCGACTCCATTTTTCGTATTGCTTCCATGTCCAAGACTTTTGCTGGTGCGGCTGCAACCCTGTTGGTTGATCAGAAATTGCNGTCGTGGGACACCCGTATTACAGATCTGTTCCCTAATATGCGCCTGGGAAACGGCGCCAGCTATCAGTCAATAACTCTCAAGCAGGTAGCGAGTCACTCCACCGGTTTAATGCCACACTCTTATTCCAATTTGTTGGATGACGGTGTGACTTATGACCGCATCAAAGACAAGTTTGCGGATATTCCGGCTGTGTGTAAGCCGGGCCAGTGCTATGGTTATCAAAACGTGGTGTTCTCACTGATCGCCGATGTGGTGGAGCAAAGCACTGGAGACAGCTATGAGCGCTACGTCGAGGAACACATATTTCGTCCGCTGGGTATGGCATCTGCCAGTGTTGGCCTGGAGGCCTATGTGAATGCCACCAATGCGACGTCACCCCATCGGCTACGGCGCGGCAGTTGGCGGGTAACCACAACCAATCCAGCCTATTACTCCGCGGCGCCCGCCGCAGGGATCAATGCCAGTGTCTTTGATATGACCATGTGGCTGCGAGCCAATCTTGGTGCTTTTCCTGAGTTATTTGGCGAAGACTTTCTTTCGGAGCTGCATGAACCAGTGATTTCAACGCCCCATGGCAACTATTTCAACCGTTGGAATGGACTGGAAAAAGCCTACTATGGCATTGGCTGGCGAGTTTTTGATTTGGCTGGCATGCGCGTTATTCACCACGGCGGGGGCGTGCGAGGCTACCGTTCTGAAATGGCGTTTGCGCCAGAAGCAAATATTGGTATGGTACTGCTATTGAACGCAGAGTCCAACGCCGCCAACGACGTTATCCCTGAGTTCTTCAATCACCTCACCAACAACCGCTGATCGCTGAAGGAAAATGCCATGAGTTCAGTAATCGACTTGCTGAAGTCGCACCGTAGTATTCGCAAATTCAGACCTGAGCCTATTGCAGCGGAACTGCTGCAATCCCTGTTTGAGGCGGGGCAGGCTGCAGCAACTTCCAGTTTCCTGCAGGGATCAACCATCATCCGTGTGACTGATCCAGCTAACCGCAGCAAGCTTGCTGAACTGGCTGGTAATCAGAAATATGTGGAAACGGCAGCAGAGTTCCTGGTGTTCTGTGCCGACCTTAAGCGGGCAGGAAACTACTGTGATGCCTATGAAAAACCCTTTGAGGGTGATTTCACTGAGCATTTTATCATTGCCACGGTGGATGTCGCGTTGATGGCCCAGAGCCTGGTCACCGCAGCCGAGTCAGTCGATCTAGGTATTTGCTACATCGGAGGCCTCCGTAATAATCCAGGCCCGGTGTCGGAACTGCTGCAGCTGCCGAGGGGCGTGTATCCAGTGTTTGGACTGTGCCTGGGTTATCCTGATCAGGACCCTGAAGTGAAGCCTCGACTTCCTGTTCCGGTCGTAGTGAAGCAAGATGTGTATAAAGAGGACGGAGACCAGGAAAGTATCGCCGGCTATGACGAGGCTGTACGCGATTATTATCGCACTCGAACTGGGGGTGGGCATGGTATTAGCTGGAGCGAGCAGGTGGCGACCCTTTTATCGGAAAAATCCAGGCCGCACATGCGGGAGTTTCTAGCCGGGCAAGGCTTTAAGTTCAAATAAAGCCTAAGGTATGCAGTGACAGACCGGGCAATTGCGTATGGACGGCGCACAGTAATTGGTCGAACAGACGTTCATTGCGTGGGCTAGAATAGCTTTGGCAATAGCCAGGGCTTTAGTTGGGTACAACCGATTCGGTGCGGTACGATCCAGTGTCAGGTAACACCTCGACTTTGCCTGCTGATTCAAGCTCTATTGTTTCTGAAGGGGGTATGGCGCCGTCTCCAAACGCAAATTTGAATTCACCATTCACTAGCCCGCGGCGGTCATCGGTCACTGACCACTGTGCGATATAGTATGCTGATTCTGGTAACTCGCTTGGAATGGGTAGTACAAAATTATTATTCTTTAATTCCGGATCGTAGACGAAACCGATATTGATCCACTCACCTTCTGCGGAATACAGCGCAAGTTTCAGTAACCTAACATCGATCCTGAAGCTCATTGTGATCATGCGCGGAGCCTGATTAAGCACTGAATCATCCTTGGGAAACGTTACGCCGGGGGTAAGAATGCCATGGCTGTGTTGGGCCAGAGCTGGCACCGCAGCGCAGCTTAAGATGCCCGTAGCGAGGGTAGAGAGCAGGAGGCGTTGAATACTCTGGGTCATAACGCTAATTTTACCAATCGGGCGTAGTTCGTATAGTCCATAATTCTAGCGGCTAGCAGCAGCTGTTCCTAGCCCGTTCGCTCGCGTTTCTCTCTGTTAGGGGCGCGGTGAATCGAAGTACACCATGCACTGGCGCGATAAGGCACATAGCTGTCCCGTCTCGTCAAATATTTTCCCAGATTGCTGGGTATAACCATTAGCCGCTGCTTCGGTGATGAACTGCAAGTGAAACCATTCGCTGTTAACCTTGTCCGGGGTTTGTACGAATTCCAGCGCCCAAGTTAATGAACTGGATGGGACGGGTGGCTTTTGAAAGTGAGAGAGGATCACGGGAGGTGGAATGTCGGCGATAGCAACCAGCTTCTCAATTGGATACTCGGGTAGCTCAACCCGATGTTTCACCCAGAGACTAAGGTCGCGAGCGGCGTGGCCGGAAAACGGCATGCCTGGACTGGTCCAATATCCGTCGAAGTAACGCAGAAAAGCCGGTTGTCGTTCTGCATGCTGAGTGAAACTTATGCCCTGATCGAGCAGAGGCAGTTCTGCCGTGGCGGCCGCTATCTCAAGTCCAGGTCGTTCAATCCCAAACACTCCCATTGCCTGCAAACAGATTTGATCGCCAGAATACACTTCTCCAACTAACTGGGTCACGTTGCGACCCTGCCGCTGAATCCTTGCTTTAACCTGCACTCTGCCCGGTGGCAGAGGTGCAATGAAAGACACCAACAGAGCGCGTATCGGAATATCTGCTGGAATCAGCTTACGCATGCCGGTCACGGCAAAGGCTGCTGCTAGGCCACCGAAGGCTGAACGACCCTGCGACCAGGCTTCAGAGAATTGGGTGGTGTTATCTTTGCTGCGCTCCAGCTCTTCCAGTATCAAAGGAAAATCTGATTGATTCATATGGCTACTGTCCGGGATGTAGTGGCTTGTGATGCCTTTGTGTGAGGGGGTTGTTGAGCAACAAACTATGGTATTCTAAGGCTATTAATGATTATCAGATTTTAGTTTGTGTGCTCGTCTGACTATGGCCATTAATTTCGCAAAACTCTCCGTTACTGGAAAAACCTTTCTGTCCGGGCTGCTCTGCGCACTGGTGGTATCAGCCCCATTGCAGCTTGCTAAGGCACAGCCTCGGGCTGCAGCCAATGTTTCCTATACCCAGGCCACCGAACAGCTGCTGAGCCAAATGCTCACCGCACCGGGTAATGACGAAGTGCTCGGTTCGGCACCCGCGGAATTGAGTATTCAATTTCCACGCGCGGTGCGTCTGGTCAAGCTGACGCTACGCAATGAAAGCCGAGACTGGGTTGATATTCGATTCCGCTATAATCCGCGACCCGGCCAACGTTATATTCTGCCGTTGCCGCAACTCGACAGCGCCCAATATTATACCGCGGATTGGGCTATTCTCGGAGTCAATGACCAATTAATTCGCGGCAGTTTCAGTTTTGCCTTTGGTCCCGAAGCCCGGGCACCTTCGTTTCACAAAGCAGCGGAAGAGTTGGTGATGCGGCAGCGTTATGGTGATCCATCCATTCAGTATGTAGCGCCACCTCGCACACAAATTATAATAGATCAGGAACCGCGCCGTTTTGACCCACCTTTCACCATAAATCTGGACCCACAAGAGTTCCCTGCGAGTAACCCCGATAACGGCAATTAGGCTGTTCTCCGATACCTGCAGCTGGTTTGAAGAGAGGGCAAGCGGGGCTGCGATTTAACCCGCAAATATCTTATGAAAATACGCTTACCATGGAATATAAAAGAAGGGGGCTCGATGCCCCCTTTTTTCTGTGCTGAGCTATTGGCGCTGATGCAGTGCTTGTGGTTATTCGGAAACATGCACCGTGACATAACCATCATGGTAGAGGCCGCCATCATCAGCGCGTGCCCATAGCACATAAGTGCCTGGCTCATCGAAGGACACTTCAACCTCATAGAGACCGCCTTCTGGTACCTCTGGTGGCAGCCACAGGGCGCCCCATGGAGAGTTTGCTGAGGTACGGGTGTCTTCCCACGGTTTTGGGTAAGGCGGATCGAAGTTGGCATTGCCCTCGCCACGATAGACGTTCCATGACAGGAACAATCCGTTGACCTTGCCGACGGTGACTCTGGAGGGCGGGCGTTGCATCCGACTCATCAAATCATCAGAGGTGATGGTCGATTCGCGTCGGGCCTTAGGTAGGCCGTCATCCCACACATGGGTGATCAGCTTGATCGGTTCACCCACGCGCGCGACGCGAACACGGTCCCCTTGCACGGTAACCACCGGCGGCACATTGGCGCGAGATTCCGGACTGCTGGTGCCAGCACCCAGGGATCCGGTTTCCGATGCGATTACCATATTGTCTACCAGATAGTCCTGTCGCAAGGTGGCGTAGGCCTTGCGTTCAGCGCCGTTAACGTCGAGCGTCCAGACTAACTCACGGTCTCCCCAGTCGGCCGGCACCGTCACTTCGAAATGGAAGCGATTGCGCCGCGGCAAAAAGTGAGTAGGCTGTCCCTGGTCCGCTTCGCCGGGTGAGAAATAATTGTTCTCCCCCACAGGAACCGTCAGCTCTTCTTCCCAGTTTTCGTTCATGTAACCAAACATAAAACTGAACGTCCCATCCGGATTTGGACGCCAGCCTTCAAATGCCGGCTCCACATGTTGCCCTGAGCGATAGCTCTGCGCGGTTACTGCCGCAGACATCACTAGCAAAACACAGGTAAGCAGAGCTGACAATATTCCCGCAAGTCTGCCTAGTCCAATCTTCTTTCCATACATTTTCTTTCCCCGGTCTACTTAATCGTCGTCGGTTGCAGCAGTATTCAAATCATCGTCGTCACTGTCTGCAATCGGTGCGACCAGTGGCGCTCCGCATAACGGGCATCCAATGACGTGATCGTTTGGCCCCAGGTCGAGCACTTGGCGACGTTCCTCCATGGCTTCGTAGAACTGATCATCGGTCATGGTGACGCGAATACCGAGGTCAATGAACATGTTGGTCACTGAGCGATTGCCTGAGCCCTGCCAGTTACGGGGGTCCGGTACATTGGGGTTGGTCTCGGTGTTATTCATGTACCCCACAATGTGCAGAATGGTGCCTTTTGGCAGCAGGGGGGCCGCCTGATCAGCGTAAGGATAGCCACGCACCCAGTTGTGGTCATAACCAACGCAGGACAGGGTCTCGATGGTATAGCCCCAGATCGCTTCCAGACACATACGCTCGCCAGGAGCGTGCAGGTGAGGTTCGAAGGAGATGACCTTGGTGTGTTGATTTAGCACCGTGTAGGCGTGTAGTTCCTGGTCAGCCGTGTTGCCTTGAATACTTATATCTACGCCGTTGCCCAGGCCGATAAAAGCGTTCTGGTATGCGGGCTTATAGTCCTCATCGTGGAATCTAAAGCCGATTTCCATGTGCCCGGTAGTATCGATGCCGTTGGAGTGCAAGTGAACCGAGTCTGAGACGATCCAGGAGCCGGCGCGCAGCAGGCGACCTGCATCCTCATCAAAGATGTCCGCATTACGACCAACTTCGTGCACTGGCCAGGGAATCGCCAGGCCTGGCATGCGATCACCATTCTCGTCCATTTGGGCGGTAGCCCAGATCATATGGTGGAAGATATAGCGCCCGCCGACCGTTTCTCGGCCGCTGCCCGCGGAAGGTACGTCATTGACTTCAATGACTTCGACTGACTTCACATAGCGATCTTTGGTAAGTCCAGTTGGCGCGGAAGGAATCTCCCCCCACCAGTCCGCTGTGCCAGCCAGTTTGGTGATATTGTCCATAACTACGACTAGGTCAGGCTCACCGGCTCGCCACTTGATGCTGTCATCGAACACCAGAGGCTCCGGCGCGTCGGCCATATCCCCCTTGGGGGTGCCGGTGCGAGCCCAGGATGAGATAGCAGCTAATTCTTCATCGCTCAATGAGGGATCATCTTTGTAATCCTGTATACCGATGTCCTTCTCCATGTACCAGGGCGGCATCGCGCCTGCGCGGTCGCGAAGGCCGGTTTTGTATTCGATCAGGCCAGCGTAGGGAGCAACTTGTTCGTAGGTAACAAGCGGCATTGGGCCAGCGCCATCCTCGCGGTGGCAGTTTTGGCAGCTGCGCTGCAGAATTGGCTCAATATCTTTGTGAAAGGTAACTTCGTCTGACTGCGCGAAAACGGTCGCTGGCAATGACATCAATGCTGTCAATGCGGCGCCGCTTAGCAGGGAACTCGCAGTTTTAATGCGCATAATTGCTACTCCTCATAGCTTTGAAACATGTCTTCAGACATGATTTTGTAATTCGGGCAAATGCTGGACGTGCAGCACGATCTAACACTCTTACATATTAGCACTTTTAGCGTACTAATTGAACGGCGAAGCGGCCAAGTCATCGTGTAAAATCAATGCCTTACCATCCAGTTTAGCTGGGATATTCCCATAATTGATTACTGATTTCTANAATGGGCGTTTAGCCCTAAGATTCAGCTTCGTCCGGGATGGCGGGGTCATGCCCTTTGAGAAGTTGCCAGAGGTTGCTGGAGGCGAGCAAGGCCACGAACAAAACCATNAGGCCGAAGCTAAACCACTGAAATGCATAGGATAAATTCTGATTGATATCGGGCTGCACGGCGGGCCAGTGGCGCGTNAGAGTACCTGGCTGGTCGGCGTTAATGCGAACCTGGAATGGAAATACCGATTCTCCCAGAATCTCTGCAATAACGTCGATTTCCAGGCTACGAATTCGTAGTGGCCACTGGCTGGCGTCTATCTGGCTGGCAATCACTCGNGCATCGGCAGGCGGCACGTAAATCTGAGCATCGACTTCAACCGCGCCCTCAACCGGGCGCGTGAACGGTGGCGAATTCGGGGGCAAAATGCCAGTGGCCCAACCACGATGTACGAGAACAATCTGCCCCGTGCTGATTAGACGTAGCGGCGTAACCACGCCATAGCCGATCTGGCTGTCGAAAAACTCGGCCAACAGCAATATGGTGCGTTCGTTGAGATATTCCCCGACCAGTTTGACGTGCCGATTCTGGAGCTCAGGATTCGCCTGGTGCAGATGGCCTGCTGGAATGGTCTCGATAGGAATCGCATTTTCTTGCAGTTCCGCCAGCAGTTCAGACTGGGCATCGACTTTCTTCGCCGCCCGATCCAGTTGCCAAAGACCAAGACGCATAAGGCTGGCTGCTGCCATCACGACGCAGACTGCGATCATCCAGTTGATTCGAATCTGGAAACTGCCAAACTCGACTTGCTTACGTAATTCCATTGTTGGCCANTGTGAGATTCATTGTTCAGGATTCGCTAATTCTACGACATTTACGATCTGATTGGGGTGCCGGATTGCTGGCAGGAGTGCGATTGTTGCGGNTTTGACAGCTTAGCACCAGAAGCACCAGTGATAAGGTGGTCGAAAGTAAGTAATCAGGCGGCCGCAGATAATTACACCGCACCAACAGGCCAGCGATAATAATGCAATGGCTCTCGCCCTCGCGCTTACCATGTCAAAGTCTTTGGTGTCGCGCACCTTGCTGCTGGTGGTGCCATAAAACCACATCATGTTTGCCCCAGCCACCAGCATCAAGCCAATCTTCGTTTGAAAGGCTGGATTGTAGAGGTATTGGTCTGGTGCGCTGCTTAAAAACATAGTGCCGGTTGTCACATTCAAGGTATAGCCGAAAACGCCAATTGGCACGAGCCGATGCAGGAACTGGTATGAGATACCGGCCCCAAAGCCGAGCATGCGTAGATCAAAAACACCCACAGTGCCAATCAACAAACTTAAGCCAAAGAAATGCAGCGATTCAACCACCGGCCATCCCCAGGGCGAATTCATAAATGCAAATATGCCGGTAAACTGAGAAAATTGCAGTAATGCCTGCTCCATCAATAAAACCTCAACAGACCCTCAAAAGACCCTCAAAAGAAACGGGATGCCAGCAACACAGAATGGGTATAGGCCAGGAAGCGCCCGGCACCGATTGTTGTCATCCAGCACAGCAACATGGCTGCCCCGATAGATTTGGCGTTGCCAGGGCGCGCGTCTGCTNCCGAGGATTCGAGTACCCTCATACCCTTGCTGCGCTGCAGCCGCCAGGTAATCAGCAGGCCAACGCTAAGGGCGAAGAATTTCAGGTAGAAAATAGGGTTTGTCAGAGCCTTGGCAGGGTATGCAATTAACAGAGCGATCCCAGACAGGAAAATCAAGCCTACTGCCCACCAGTGAAAACTGAGAAACGAGCGAAAGCGACTGTGCAACAGGCTTGGTATAAACCCCAACAGGCTGAAGGCCAGTGCCAGGTTGATGCCAACAACGAAAGCCATTGCCAGGGAATGCAGGGTGAGGGAGCTAAAAAATGCAAGACCAGATTCTCGCAACATGATGCTGAGACCAGTCTCTTCGAGTTTTGCNAGNGTATACAGGTCGGANCCTCCCTCAAGCNATTTACCNCAGCGCAGCACGAGTGCTGTCCCGCCAAGTTTGCTGTGTTACTATTTTTCAANGCCAGAGCGAGNATACAACAACAATAACGGAGAAGCCTATGGCCAGATCACTGATTCCCACAAATTTCCCACTAGCCGCCGCGATATTCGCTGGCCTGATAAGCTTGGGTAGTTTCGGTTCGGCATTCGCACAGCCCACAGATATTCCGCGCACAGCCGATGGGCGCCCTAATTTCAACGGTGTTTGGCAGGCGATTAATACCGCCAATTGGAACATAGAACCCCATGCGGCGGATTTCGGACCGGTCGTGGAGATGGGGGCAATAGGGGCTATACCGGCAGGCCTCGGTATTGTCGAGGGTGATGAAATTCCCTACACCCCCGAGGCCCGGCGGCAGCAACAGCTAAACCAGGCGGATTGGCTAGCTAATGATCCACTGGTGAAATGCTATATGCCCGGTATCCCAAGGGCCAACTATTTGCCGTTCCCATTCCAGATCGTGCAGTCAACCGATACGATTATCTTTGCTTACGAGTTCGCCAGCGCCAGCCGCATCGTCTATGTGGATCAGCCAGACTATGAGGCACCTATTTTGTCCTGGATGGGTCACAATCTGGCCTCCTATGAAGGCGATTCCCTGGTGATTGATGTCACAGATCAAATGCCCGATACCTGGTTTGATCATGCCGGTAACCACCATAGCGACGCACTAAGGGTGACCGAGCGCTATACTTATATGGGGCCCAACGTCATCAGATATGAGGCGACCCTGGAAGATCCAAACACCTACACCGAGCCATGGCGCATAAGCTTTCCTCTCTATCGCCGTCTCGATGAGAACATGCAGTTACTGGAATTCAAGTGCGTAGAATTTACCGAGGAACTTCTCTACGGGGACTTGCGCAAGCAAGCAGACGCGACGAATTAGGTTCGCGCTCTGGGGTAGGTCCGGAAGGCGTAGGTCTGGANTAGGTTGTAAGCTCCATCCTGACCTCGCCTTGACCTAATCCAGATCAGAATCGGGTGGCCGCCTGTATAAGTTTGAAGGGCAGTAGTGGCATGCGTCCTTTAGTTGTGCTGATTTCGGACTGCGAACCACGCCAGATACTTTGGAATTATGATATAAACCCGCACTCCAGCGGGTTTTTTATGAATTTTTGCACAGGCTGACACTGGCGTGGGATTACTGAGTGATTTGAGCAATATTACCTGGGCGCTGATAACAGTGATGGTTGTGCTCATCCTGTATTTCCATGGTCCTAGTTATTCCGTCCAGACGGTGCGTACGGCACCGTCTATTCTCACCAGTTTTGGCATCTTCGGTACCTTTCTCGGCATCGCTTTCGGCCTGATGCAGTTTGACAGCGCTAATATCGAATCCAGNGTCCCGGTCATGATTGATGGCTTGGGCGTAGCAGTCTGGTCTTCCGTTGTGGGGATACTTGGCGCCTTGTCGATCCGTCTCAGGCATGCCATCAATAGTGTTCGCACAGCGTCNAAATCCGAAACACAGCAAGTCACTATTGTAGACCTCAATAATGCGATTCTGTCTCTCAACGAGAGTATGCAAGGACTCCGCAACGAAAGCAGAGATAGTGCGAGCTCTTTACTGCAATCCAACCAGGTGTACCAGGCTCAAATGGTAGAGTCGAATACGGCAGCGCTAACCGATGCAATTTCTAAGGTGATGACGGAGTTTAACTCCCGTATTGAAGTACAGTACGGTGAGAATTTTGGAAAGTTTAACGAGTCACTAGGGCGATTGCTGGAATGGCAAACAACTTATTCCGAGCAATTAGACAGTATGCTGCAGGCTCAGGAGTCCAGTAAAGAAGTAATGCTTCAGGCTGGCCGCTCCTATGAGCAAATGATTGATCACTCCCGCGAATTTAACCAAGTGGCAGCTTCACTAGGTGAGATGCTGAAAGGTCTAGAACAGCAAACGCGTAATCTGGAAGGCTATTTGTCAGGGCTTTCCGGCTTGGTGGGGCAGGCGTCAGAAGGACTGCCCGCGCTCGGTGAATACGTCAGTGCGCTCACGCTTAAATTGAGTAGTAGCATTGAAGAGAACAACCGAAGTCTGACTACGATACTTACCCAGGCNGCCGAGAGTATTTCCCAGACCGTTGAGCAGGTAAATCTCAACATGGCTGAATCTGTCAATGCAGCCCACGGCGGCCTCGCTCAGCATGTTGAAGCGATGACGACGAAGACCAACAAGCACATGGAGATGCTGGACGAATCNATGGAAAAGGAGCTGACTCAGGCACTGCAAACTTTTGGCTATCAACTCACTGCGCTTTCCGAGAAATTTGTTAACGATTANATGCCGCTTACCAATCGCCTCCGTGAAGTGCTGGAGATTGCCGAGCAACAGCTGGCGAAGAAGCAGCGCTAAGGACAAATATGTTGAGCCCTGAACTGGATCATGAGCACGAGTCCGAGAGCGGCAATGAGGAGCACTGGATCGCCGTGAGTGACCTCATGAGTGGTCTAATGATGTTGTTCCTGCTGATCGCCGTGATGTATCTGGTGATTGCGGAGCGAAAGAATCAGGAGATNGAGCGGGTAGTCGTTCTATACGAGGATCTTAAAGAAGAGCTTTACCAGGATCTGCTGCTGGAGTTTGAGCAAGATTTGCCNCGCTGGGGCGCTCAGCTAGATGCTGATTTGAGGCTCCGATTCACCGACACTGATTTGCTGTTTGAGTTGGGTGAATCCAACCTCAGGCCAGGATTTGGGGCGATTCTGGACAATTTTTTCCCGCGTTATTTACGTATTCTGGCCTCTGATAAATATCGTGAGGAGGTGCAAGAGGTGCGCATCGAAGGGCATACTTCCAGCGCCTGGTCCCAGGCCGAGGATAGTGATGAAGCCTATATGCGCAACATGGCGCTTTCCCAGGCGCGCACCCGNTCTACCCTTGGCTTTATCCTGGACCTGGAAGCCGTCGCCTATGAAAAAGACTGGCTACGAGAAAGGCTCACGGCCAATGGCTTGTCCTCTTCGCAGTTAATTACTGCCGCGTCGGGCGAAGAGGATGCAGACCGATCTCGTCGAGTTGANTTCGTGGTGGTCACCGATGCAGAAACGCGCCTCTCCACCATTCTGCAGGAAATTCGTTAACAGCATGAACCTNATAGATTTCACCGAATTTGAGCCATTTAATTGCCTGCGTGAACGCATAGGTACTGACAAGCTTGGCTATTTCGAACTCTTTGATCCAGCCTTCCATCTCACAGGAGCGGAGCGTTCACAGCTGGATTCCCCGGGTGTGCTGCAGGCGGTTGATGCCATCAAGGTTCTTCCCGACAGTACCCTGGCGTTGAAAAACAGCCGCGTACTNGCCTATATTCCCAACGAAAACTGGTACCGTCAGCGCCGCGAATACCCAAGCTATCACCTGGCCTGGTGCGCTGAGCTCGAGTCCATCAGGCAGGAACATCNCAATGAGGAACTGGTGCTGACGACGCGCCTGTCCGGCGATTACGAGCTGATGAAACTGCGCGGCGAAGGTGAGCTAACTTTAGTCAATCATGGCTTTGTGGTTTGCAAGCAATGTTTGCACAAGCTCCGCTACAAGGACTTCGATCTATATCGCAATCGNAAGCGTGGTTACAGCCAAAAAGTCTTGAGCGATTTTCGCTTGCAGGAGTTCTACAAAATNTACCAGCAATACCCGCTTAGCTTTGGCAGCAAACCNGCATCCGTGATAGAAGTTAGTTTAAGCTCAGTTGCATTGGCAGGCAGCAAGAAAAAGGAAGAGACTTAAGCCATGAGTGGTCTGGCGCAGTTTGATGCGAGCTATAACCCCGAAGAGGATCGCATTCTTATTCGAATCACCAACACAGAGGCTGACGAATTTCGGCTCTGGCTGACCCGGCGCCTGAGTGCCTCCTTATTGGCTGATTTCAAGGTCAATATCAGTGTCTATCGCCTGCAGTCCGATTCCGCTGAGAAGGAAAGCGAATCCGCGCCAAGAGCCAGTGAGATGGGTGCGGCAACGCTGATGCGCGCGGACATGCAGCAGGAGGAGTATGCTGCCAAGCAGGATTTTGAACAGAAATTCATACCTGGAGAACGCTTTCCGCTGGGCGAGCAGGGGGTTGTGGTCGATAAAATTGACTTTCAAGCTGACGGAAAGGGCCCAGGTAATCATGCTTTAAATTTCATCGGTACCAATGGTCAGCAGCTATCAATTGGCGTCACGCCGCAGTTTCTAAATACCTTTTTTGAGGTTATCGAGCGGGTTTCACAACAGGCGGAATGGGGGCTGATAACGACATCAAGCAGCATGGCCAGGTCCGCCACTCTGCAGTAAAAGCAATGGGTTTAATCTATCGGTCTAGCCAGGATCTCCAGCCGCAGCGTACTGCGTAAAAGAAATCATGTTACCGTTTGGGTCCTTGCACCGGGCAATTGCGGTACCATCGGGTGCGGTCCTGATCTCGGAATGATCCTGCTTCATTAATTCGTAAAACTCGAATTGCACGCCTTCAGTCCTTATTTCTGCAATGGTGTTGGCGATGTCAGTCACGGCGAATCCCAATGTGGTGTAGGACGGATTAACGACAGTTTCCACTTTCCGAACCCTTAGCTGGGTAGCGCTTACGTCAAACACCAGCTCAAAAAGCGTATCTTCCTCGCAGGGAAAGCCCAAGACAGATTCGTAAATTTCGCGGCTGGTTCCTGCGTCCGCGGTTGCTGCGAAAAGTATCGCTTGCATGATTGACCCCGCTTTTTGTGATGGAGCTATCGCTATAGCAAGAATATGGCCTGAACCTAGTCGTCACGCTTTTCCAGAATAGGATTTGCCACACCTTCTATGCCAGCTAGGGCAAGGATAGTCAAAAACGCAGTTTGTGGTCCCAGGTGTGAATCGACGGGAGAGAACCACTCATCAGGTGAATGCGCGCCGCCTCCGTCACCTCCACCAGAAAGTGTAATGGCGGGTATTCCCAGCGACATCGGCANGTTGGAATCGGTGCTGGAGATGTTCAGGCCTAGCATATTCACCTCTTGGGCCTCGAATGCAAGCGCCGCCGCCTGTACGATAGGGCTCCGGTGATCTGTGACGCCTACCGGCCGGTCACCAATGAGGTGGAATTCTACGCTGATGAGATTTCGATTCCAGCGAGCGTTCTCCTCGGAAACGGCCTCCANCGCTGCATATTTGGCCTGACGTTCCAGAACTTCCAAAGCGTCTTTATCGTTGGAGCGCATATCAATGGCGAAGACCGCCTTTGCTGCAATAGAATTTACAGATGTGCCGCCATCCACCGTGCCCACGGTAAAGGTCGACTTGGGAAACTGGGGGGTTTGCAGGTCCGCGATTTTGGCAATTGCTCGGCCCATTGCGTGAATCGCGCTGGGAAGGCCAAAGGCGCCAAAAGAATGCCCTCCCGGACCTTTGAACTCGAATTCGAAACGCCGACTGCCGGTGCCGCCGGTTGTAATACGCTGAAGCCTGACGCCATCAATGGAGATAAAGCCATCTGTTTCAGGATGGTCCCTGAGCAGCGCTTTGACGCCGCGTAAATCGCCNCGCCCTTCCTCGCCAACATTAGCTGAAAAAATGATATCGGCGTNGGTGGTAATCTCACTTTCATTCAGCGCCTCCAGTATAGAGAGCAACACTGTGAGGCCNCGGGTGTCATCTCCAATACCTGGCGCATAGTAGCGACCATCGCGAAACTCGACGGTGGTATCAACCCCTGCAGGGAAAACCGTGTCCAAGTGCGCAGCGATTAGGAGGGTAGGACCATTACCGGCGCCGGGGCGGGTTGCTACTACATTGCCCTCATCATCGATGTAGGCATCGGCCAGGCCTCTTTCCTTAACCCGTTCCAGAAAGTAGGCGGCGCGACGTTCTTCTTGAAACGGTGGCGCTGGAATTTCTGTAATGCGAATTTGCTCCTGTATGGCTTCTTCTTCACGCTCTTCCAGCTTGATTAGTGCCGCCTGAACACGTTCATCCATGGCAACGGCATTGAACTGGGCCTCGAGGNTGGAATCAATTGGTACAAAACTCTGGCGCTCACTCTCGCTCGTTTGGGCGATTTCTGCGGANCAGGCCAGCCANAGCGTGGCTATTTTTATCAGGGTGTTTTTCACTTGGGGTTGCTCGATTGGTTTTAGAGTAAGCGCATATGCCAGCCGCGGCCGCCACTGCGCAGAGCGCGACGTTCTCGCATGCGGGAATGCAGAAGTTAACGTTGTTCGGCAATCCAGTCCTTGCGTCCGACATAAGGCTCCTCGCCGTGATCGCGACGACGAGTCTCCTCGGCAGTGCGAAACTGGCAAAGTTCCTGATACAAACGAATTTCAGTGCGCAATTCCTGGATCACAATTTCGGCATATATGGCATCGTCAATAAATCCTATGCTAGGTATGTGATCAGGAATCACATCATCGGCATCCACAAAGTAAAACAATGCGCTGCGAATACTGTTGCGCTCATCGTCAGACAGCTTCCAGTCGTCATCGCTTNCCAAATTAATTAGTACTTGCAGTTTGAGTAAGCGTTCTGAAATGAAGTTGGGAAGATCTATGACCCGGGCTTTNTCGATGAGTTCGTTTGCTTGCTCTTCAATTTATTGCGCCGCATCTGTATCCGAAATCGTCAACCTGCCTTTGTCTATGCTTTCCTGGAAACGCTCAAGGTCATCGTCGCTCAGGGTAATGGTGATGTCTATAGGCATATTGGTTCTTTTGCGGTTTCTGGCTAGGGGGGTTGCGACAGCCGGTGATTTCCGCGGTTTTCGATACCAATTACAATCTCAGTTTGCCAAATCCCCTTAGGCCGTTCGTTTCCACCTGTCACTAAATAGGGCGCAACAGAGCGACCAGAACAAGTTTNCTGAATATAGTGCACTGACCCGCGCCATTCTTCGATGTTCTGCCGTGATTAGCCCCGTATTGGTATTACCGTGGTGCTCTCTTACTTGAGGAGGGGTGCTAGCGTCCGTTCTGTTTCGGCGATCTCCTGACAGCAGCTGCGTAAATCCGCTAGCTCGAGATTACGAGATGAGTCGCTACCGAGTTAGGGCTATATGGTTGCCAGCTAAATGCACAGATTNCCGAGCTATGGGGAAATCGGGAGATCGTCATTATGCAACTGCGCCGCGGCACAGAAGCCGATACTCGAGTCACAAAATTGATGATGCCAACGGAAAGTTAGGGGATGCCGAGTCTCGCATCCTCAGGTCTTCTGAGCGCTGCGGGGCGCGAGGGACTAATTTACTGAAGCTTGTGTTCAAGGTGCGCAGCGAACTGGATTACAGCGCGCTGCGTTGTCGCTGGGCAATTGCACCTGGTAGCTACTGAATTCCAAGCGCGGGACATAGTAGTCGGTTGAGATGTACTGTGCCCCAGAGGCAAATGCAGCTTCGCGGCGNTCGGTGGAATCCTGCCTCGCTTCCAGTGTATTGGCATCTGCTCNAGTGCGCACGATAAATCCCTGTGCAACTGCGGCTTGTATGCGCTCAAATGCTTCCTCAGGATCATTAATAGTGAAGTAGGCNGCNTGNTCAGCACTGCNATCGATAGAATTGANAAACATGGGCAGGCCTTGCAGCGATGCTCTGTCTCGCGCATAGGTGCGGACTTTNNCAGGTCGTTCATCCAGCGCGAAAAAAACTTTGCCACGGGCATCGTCAAGANTGGGCCAATTGTTTGCCAGCACAGCCTCACGCAGTGTGGGGTGATCCCCGCGTACTAGGTCGGGTGTGATGATTTCATGCCAACTGAATACAGAGAGCGTCTCAGCGTCAAGGGCTGAATAGGCTGCCTCATTAAAATCCAATGCCGGCTCTACACCGGGATAGGCTGAGCCGCCTTCTTTGGCGTTTAGCATAATCAAGATAGGCACATGCTCTGGATTGGCTCGCGACCAGCTGCGAATTTCTGTCAGACAAAGAATCCATGTCATGCAATTTGAGCGGACGTCGATATCCTGCGAGTGCAATACCTTGAAGCCTGGCTTCTGCATTTGTGCAGCGTCGTAAGCTTGAGCGCCAGGTTCTCCAGCTGCTTCTCGGGGCAAAAGGGGTTCAGCAAACCGGCCTCCCTGAGGATCATAGACGACATCCAACTCAATCTGCCGCATGCCCAGGTTTAGTTGTTCCTTTAGAGGCAGGTGGCTGTAATCGAGCGTGATTGCGGAGCGCTCGTTGTAGGCCCGAATACGGGCCAATTCTGGTGCCGGAATCGCCAATTTGTAACTGTTGTGGGAACCCACAGCCTGCAGGTCATTCATTCTCAACCCGGTGTCGGCTATGGTGCAGCGTTCGCGCTCAATATCTGTGGTTTGTTGGCACTTGGCGGCGTGCACTGAGCTTGAGCAGAGGATTAGCAGACTCGCTAATAGGAAGCCGGGGCTGGTAGAGATCAATTGCATAGAAATTTCTAATTCGCCAGAATTGGGTGTCTCAATAATCTAGCCAGTGCTGCTGGCATTATAGTCACAGGAGTTCTAATAATATCACCAAAGGGATTGGAATGCAGAGCCGTGGTCTCAGTCGCTCGATGGCTGTCGCAGTGGCGCAATAGCTCGGTCGACTATGGAAAGCAGAGTGCTAATGGTCAGGCCGTAGGCCAATAGTGAGGCCAGTGTTATGAGCAGTGGATACAGGCCANAAGTCTCTGGGCTGATCCGTGCCGTGGCAATTAGCAGCAGAGGGCTAAAATAGAACACACCGTTCCAGCGCCCCAGTAAACTCATGCGCAGGCTCTTCTGATGGTACAGGAAATGTGAGTCCAGCACGTACTGACTGAAGGCAAGTACTATCAAAACGGGCAANACCCAGGGAACGAGTTCTGCATAGGCGGCCCCCGCGAGCCCGNAAGTGACAAACAGGAAGTCGGTGCTATGGTCGANTATCTGACCACGGGCTGAGGCAGTGCCCTGGGCGCGAGCCACAATACCATCGTAATAATCGGTGACGATGGCGAGAATTAAGAAGAGCGCGAGCAACCAATCTGCGAGGAAATCGCGTTGCGCCATCGCCCCTGCTACCGGCAGTATCAGCAGCAGGCGGATGGACGTTAACAGGTTCGCCATTAAGCAGGCTTAGGCGAATAATTCGCGCTGGGCGCGGCGCCAGAAAACCAGGCCTATTGCGGCGTTGAANAAGATAAAGAAATTATGCTGCACGAAGCCGAACGCTGCCATTTGTCCTTCGTTTTCCGGAAACAAAATGACCCAGAATGTGATTGCCGCAGCACGCATCGGAGTCGGAACCGCTGCCGCGAAGAAAATCACTGGCAAGAATGGCAGTAGATTCAAGAACGAAGCTTCCACCCCAAANAGATTTAGCGCGGTGGTGTAAACAATTACGGCGGCGAGTAGGGCGGGCGAGCGTAGCAAGAAAAAACTTACATAATGCCAGGGCTTTGCCAGGCGGAAAGCGTGCAGGATACGTTTCTCGCGAAAGCTATTATTGGGCAGAATTGTGCCATTGAAATAGAGTAGCCAAAGCACCAGGAATATCGCTGCGCCTACGCTGATCGCTGGCATCAGCTGAAAGGCTTCAGGCAGGTCAGCGCCGCCAAACACAAAGCCGATTGAGGCCCAGATCAACAGGTAGAAAATTTCACAGAACATAATGAACAGCATCACCGAGCCCACTTCCCAGCCAGGAATCTGGTCACGCTTGTTCAAATAGTACGCCATGGCGCCTTTGCCAATTTGCTCATTAAAGATGGAAATAATGTAGGCGGAGGCGCGAATAGGCAGAATATCCTTATACTTGATATCTGCNAGGAACCAGTTCAGTGCGCGGGTAACCACCAGCGTGTCTACCAGGAAGTAGAACAAAGAATAGCCGATCATCAGACCCAGCCAGGGTACCCAGGCTACGTTGGCAAACACCTGGCTCATGTATTCTGTTAGAGGTAGGCCTTCACGGGCGGCTGCGCCGTTAAGTCGGTAGTACAGATAAGCGAAGCACGCGGCAGTAATAGCGAGAAAGATCACGCGGCCGACCGGGCTCTGTTTCTTGGGTGCCTGGACTTCCGCTTCAGTGTTTCCTGTATCGGTAGCTTCCATGTCCTGGGTATTTGCTTCGGTTTGCTCACTCATGGCATTACTCGTTGTTTAGAATTTTCGTCAGGGTATCTTGCAGGGGTGTCAGGTTGATTCCGATCTTCGAATCGGCGTTTTGACTCACAACTTCATTCATGGTGATCACATCGATGACGGTTGGCGTTATGCCCCCACCTTTAATCGTACTGCCGATGGCTGCGCCAATTTTGGCAAACAGCACGGGCACTGAGCCTACTTCTACTTNTTTGCCCATGAGGTCCGCTGTTTTTTTGATTAAATCTTTGTATGCAATTGCTTCTGGCCCCACAAGCTCGAAGACTTGGCTGCCCGCAGCCTCTTTAGTTGCCAANTTAACCAGTGCCTTACTNAGGTCATCAGTATCAAGCGGGCGCATGGAATAATCGCCACCGCCCAAGACTTTGGCCTGACCGCTAGAGGCGGCACTAATTAAAGAACTTGCCCCAGCCGTGCCGGGCCCCATCAGAATCGGGGTGCGCACTATTGTCCCCGCAAGACCAGAATTTAACACCAGCTCTTCTGCAGCACCTTTCGAGCGAAAATAAGCGTTGCTGGAACTGGCGCTAGCGCCGACCACGCTGATAAAAATTATGTGTTTGACGCCCATTGCCTTGGCTGTTTCGACCACAGCGGCTGTTGCTGCGATGTTCGCACTGGCGTAATTGGAGTGCTTGTTNTCGATCAGAATCCCTGCGAGGTGAATAACACAGNCAGTGCCTGCAAGCGCCTGTTCAAGGCTCGNCGAATCGTCATAGGAAATGGTGGTTGGTGTAATGGCTGGTGATTGTGGCAGAGAGGCGAAGGCACTCTTCGAGCGGACTCCAGCGGTAACTTCCATCCCTTCAACTTTGCTTAAATGGCCCAGCAGATTNATGCCTACGCTGCTGTTTGCCCCGGTAATNCTAATTTTCATGCAGTTCTATTTCCCTGTTAGGCGCTGTTCCAGTAAACCATGAGGCCGATTCTGCGATGTTTGAGCCCAATAGCTGTCCGTGATGGCGCGCGATTGTACCAGCTTCGGTGTGGTTGAAAAACGGGTTTACTGGAAATATAGATCGATCTATCGCAGTTTGTTGCTTTGTGAAATTTGGAGTTCTATCTGC
>NYWC01000035.1 GCA_002684935.1 Gammaproteobacteria bacterium | reverse complement strand
GGTGGCCGCGCTAGGGGGTGGTGTGGCCTGCTTCTTTTCTTTCTGTTTCTTTTCCGGCTTGCTTTCCTACGCCAATGCACTGGCCGCTCAGTATCTTGGTGCGGGAGAGAAACACAAGTGTCCCAAGGTGGTAGTTCAGGGCTGGATCATGACTGTCTGTTGTGTGCCGGTATTGGCGCTCATTACCTATTTCGTTTCCGATATTTTCTCTGTCATGGATCATGATCCGGTCCAGGTGGAACTTGAGCGCATCTATTATCAGATTTTGATGCTTGGGATTGTAGTGACCCTGGCCAAAATTTGTGTATCTTCCTACTTTGCCGGCATCGGTCGCTCGCGGGTAGTGATGGTCTGTGACGTGTGTGGCTTGATTCTGAATGTGCCCCTGGCCTATGCCATGGTGTTTGGGCATTTTGGGTTTCCCGCTCTGGGCATTGTCGGCGCGGGGATCAGCACCCTCATCGCAACCGGCTTTGCTTTTCTTTTGTTTGTATTCTTCTTTTACCGCAAGGCCCATCGCGAGGAGTTTTCGGTTGCCAAGGCCTTTGGCGCAGACTGGGGAATTTTTCGCCGCTTCTTTCGCCTTGGCTTCCCTTCCGGTGTCGAGCTTTTTCTTAATGTGGCTGCGTTCAATCTGTTTCTACTAATGTTTCAGTCCTACGGCGTGGCGCAGGGCGCGTCCGCGGCAATCGTATTCAACTGGGATATGCTGTCTTTCGTGCCCATGATCGGCTTGAACATCGGCATGATCAGCCTGATAGGGCGCTTTGTGGGTTCTCGCGATATGCGGCGGACCGATGAAGTAGTCACGGCTGGATTTGTTATTGGTTTGAGCTATTCGGCGGTACTGGCGTTCATCTACATCACCTTCAGGTTTTCCCTGGTGGAGATGTTCGCGCCACCGCAAGGTGACTTTAGCGAGATTCGCGAGCTGGCTGCCTTTATGATGGTTGGTTTATCTAGCTACGCCATGGCAGATGCCATTATCCAGGTGACCGGCGGCGTGCTGCGGGGTGCTGGCGATACCCGCTGGTTAATGAATGCCTCTGTGACCCTACACTGGGCCATGCTGGTGGCGCAGTATTTCATTATTCGGGTGTTTGAATTGGGGCCAAGGGTAGCCTGGCTGGCGTTCGTAGCCCTGATTTTTGCCATTGCGGTGGTATTCGTGATGCGGCTGCGCGGTGACCGCTGGCGCGATGAAAAAGTGCTTGAAAGGGTCATGGTTGAGTAGTCCCGCGAGGCCCATTATTTTGCGCGCTCTAGCGCGACTTGCAGCTACCCGGATTAGCAGTTAGCCTCTCAGGTCCTGTTAAGAATACTCCACCAAGAGAGTGCGCTATGAACAAAACCCTTTTGCGAATCATCAGCCTGTTCTCCGTCTCGGGAATCCTGTTGTTTGCCGGGATCAGCCTTGCCCAGTCCCTCTATCCATCGAACATCCTGAACATGAAAGGAAATTTTTCCCGCGGCGCTGCGACCGCCATGGGTGAACCCTTTCAGGGTGTCAGGACCTCGGCTGGAAAAATCGAAGGCCTCTATCCCATTCGCAGCACCGGCGTTAGTACCGACCCAATCCGTGTTGCTGCCGACGCGTTTCTTGCAACCCTGGACAACATCGAACTCAGCCGCACCCACTTTGCGGTGGATGATCCGGAATGGCGTGATTGGTCCAATGTGGATGTAGGCATTTTCCCACGCCGGGGTTTGAGTCTGGAAGAAATGGACAACGAGCAGAAAGCTGCGGCGTGGCAGCTGCTGGAAGTGTCTCTGAGCAGCAAGGGGCTGGAGCAGACCCTTGCCATCATGCGTACCGAGCAGACGTTGCTTGAGCTTAATGGCGAGCCGATCCGATACGGCGAAGAAAAATATTACATAACCATGATGGGGACACCCACTGCTGACGGTCCATGGGGCTGGCAATTGGATGGTCACCATCTCGTGATTAATTTCTTCGTGCTGGGAGATCAGATTGTTATGACGCCTGCTTTCTGGGGAGGCGAGCCGGTGGTGGCTCAGGCGGGGAAATACGCCGGTAATGCCATTNTGCAACCAGAGCAGGATCTTGGCCTTGCCCTTATGCAGGCGCTTGATGGCGACCAACGGCAAGTCGCTACCATCACTCGCGAAAAAACCCGTAACTACCCCATGGCAGCTGCCAATGCAGACAACAAANTGCAGGATTACGAGGGCATCGGGGGCTCAGATTTGAGCAGCACGCAACGCCTGGCGCTGCTCGATTTGATCGAGGCCTATATAAGTAATCTGCGAGATCCACACGCCGCCGTGACCATGTCGGAAATCGCAGAGCATCTTGATACTACCTACTTTGCCTGGATCGGCGGCGCTGAAGACGAAGCTGTGTTTTATTACCGTGTTCATAGCCCAGTGATCCTGATCGAGTTTGATCATCAGAATCCGGTTGGTACCCAGATGCTAAACACGCCCGGGCAACCCACGCGTGACCATATTCACACCGTTGTCCGTACTCCCAATGGCAATGACTACGGCAAAGATTTGTTGGCGCAGCATCTTGCTTCAGTGCAACATTAGACTCAACCTGGAACTGCAATCACGCGATAGGAACTTCCATGATCAAGAAGACATTGCTAGCTTCGGCACTGACCGCCGCTACGTCAGCCATCTTTAATCTGGCGCAAGCACAATCAGATAATGCGTTTGGGATTCCTACTGAAAAGGTTCCTAATCCTGCGGCCAACGTCGTCGCTGCCCCAGGCTCGAGAGGTCAGGGTTGGCTGGGCCAGGGACGTTCCGAAGTGATGGCGCGCCACGGCATTGTTGCCACCAGTGATCCGCTGGCGGCTCAGGCAGGACTTGAGATTCTAAAGCAGGGCGGCAACGCCATAGATGCGGCAGTGGCGGCCTCAGCAGTGCTCGATGTGACTTCTCAAAACGATACCGGTCTGGCTGGTGATTTATTCGCTCTGGTATGGAGTGCGGCAGACCAGAAGCTCTACGCTTTGAATTCAGCAGGTTTCGCTCCCGCAGGCTGGACCCCGGANTTCTTCAAGCAAGAGCTGGGCTTGGAGCAGATTCCTGGACGTGGCGTCAANGCGGCGACAGTNCCAGGTGCTGTTTCCGGTTATGACGCTCTGTTAGAGCGTTTCGGCACCATGGGATTTGAAGAAACATTCGAGCGCGCCGCGCGCCTGGCGGAGGAAGGCTGGGGACAGTCAGAGCGCCGCCATTCCGATTTGATGAGTCAGCAGAACAAGCTGTTGCAGGACCCCGATTCAGCCGCTGTATTCCTGAACGACGGGGAGGTGCCGCCGCTGTACAGCATCATTAGAAACCCGGGTCTGGCTGANGCNCTTAGGTTGATACAGGAGCAGGGTCGTGAGGCGTTTTATTCCGGTGCCATCGCTGATGCCCTGGTTGCCAAGATACAGTCAGAAGGCGGCGTCATGACCCATGAGGACNTNACTGCGTTTGAGTCTGAATGGGTCGAACCAATCTCAACTACATATCATGGCTACGANATTTTTCAGTTGCCGCCTCCCGGACAAGGTTGGGCTGCACTGGAGATGCTCAATATACTTGAAGTCTGTGCCCCAGAGCATGGACTGAATCTGTCTGCATTGGGCCCATCTAATCCCGATTACTGGCACTTCATGGTAGAAGCAAAGAAACTAGCTTACTCCGACCTGCAAGCCTACAACGCAGACCCACTGTTTTCCGATGTGCCTCTGGAGCAGTTGCTTTCGAAAAGTTATGCCCGTGGCCTGTGCGATCGCATTAACATGGATGCTGCCTCTGAGCCCTCGATCAAGGGTGGCCTGGATGGCGGCACCATCTATCTGACCACCGCGGATCGCTGGGGCAATATGGTGAGTTTCATTCACAGCATTTTTTCAGTCTATGGCAGCGGTATCACAATCCCGCCCTATGGTATGATTCTGCATAATCGAGGCGTCGCGTTTTCCGTGGATGAAGAGCATCCGAACGTGGTCGCTCCCCGCAAGCGCCCATTTCACTCGATCATCGCCGGTCTGGTCATGCAGGACGATCAGCCGCTCATGACGTTCGGTAATATGGGTGGGTCCGTGCAGCCTGAAACTCATGCGCAACACATGGTGAACGTGATCGACCACGGTATGAATATACAGATGACTACCGATGTGGCGCGTTTTACCCATAGCCAAAACAGTAACATTCTGTCTCTCGAGCATGATCTATTCAGCTTGGTAGGTCGGTCACTGCAAGCCAGGGGGCATGATGTGCGCTCTGTGAGCGGCGGTCGTGTTGGGGGGTACCAGGGTATTTTGTTCACCAGGGATCCTAGTTTGCCACAGCCTGTTTTTACTCCCGAGAGTATTACCGAGGACCATCCCGTTAATGGTGTTTTCCGAGCCGGATCAGACCATCGCAAAGACGGTCAGGCGGTGGGCTGGTAACCCAGCATCAGGCATAAAAGCGTCAGTTTTCACTGATTAGAAGGAAGCAGTAATATGGAAATGATTTCTGAGCAGCTAATCGAGATGCCGCGAGGCACGGTATGGGCAGCCCTCAATGATACGACGATCTTGCAGCAAGCCATGCCGGGCTGTGAGAGCTTCGATGCTACTGGCGAGAATATTTTTGAAGCCAGGCTAGTCACGAAAATCGGCCCGGTCAAAGCCAAGTTCAAATTCGACGTTGAGTTATCCGACATGGATCCGCCTAATGGATATACCATAAGCGGTGCTGGGCAGGGTGGCGCCGCGGGATTTGCCAAGGGATCTGCTACGGTGAGCCTGACTGAGCAGAATGGAGCTACCTTGCTGGCTTACAACGTGCAGGCCAATGTTGGCGGCAAGCTGGCACAACTGGGTGCCCGGCTAATCGATGGCGTCGCCAAGAAAATGGCTGATGAATTTTTTGAAAACTTTAAGGAAATTGTTGCTGCAGGCTAGAACTAGACGCCAGAGAGTATGAGTTGAATTGAATTGAATTGAGTGGAGAGAGTTATGGTAATGGTCAACATGACAGTCAACGGCAAACCTGTCAGCGGTGAAATAGAAAGTCGCACCCTGCTGGTTCAGTTTCTTAGGGATAATCTTCAACTTACCGGTACCCATGTAGGTTGTGACACCAGCCAGTGTGGTGCCTGTGTCGTCCATGTAGATGGTGAGTCCATAAAGTCCTGCACCTTGCTGGCAGTCCAGGCCGATGGTGCCAAGGTGACCACCATCGAGGGTGTGGCAAATGGTAGTGAGCTGCATCCCATGCAGCAGGCCTTCATGGATAATCATGGCCTTCAATGCGGATTCTGNACGCCGGGCATGGTGATGACTGCGCTTGATATAGTGAATCGCAATGGCAACAATCTTGACGAGGCTACGGTGCGTAAGGAACTGGAAGGCAATATCTGCCGTTGCACCGGTTACCATAATATCGTCAAGTCGGTGCAGGCTGGCGCGAAGAATATGAGGGGCTCCTGAGATGACTGAGCAAGGTATTGGCGCCAGTGTGCGGCGCAAAGAAGATAAGCGTTTCTTAATCGGTAAAGGCAACTACACAGACGANATCAATGTGGCAGGACAAACCCACGCGGTGTTCGTGCGCTCTCCCCATGCCCATGCGGAAATCAAGGGTATCGACACCAGCGCAGCAATTGCTGCGCCCGGCGTGGTTGCGGTTTTAACTGGCGAGGACCTGGCCGCTGATGGCATTGGGCCGCTAATTTGCGGCGTGACGGTTACCAGCGATGACGGTGAGCCCCACCGTGCGCCTGCTCATCCGGCCCTTGCACAGGGTAAGGTTAACTACGTAGGTGATCATATTGCTATCGTGATTGCAGAGAGTAAATCCGAAGCAAGGGATGCGGCGGAGCTCGTGGATGTGGACTATAACGTGCTGCCGGCAATAACCGGGACCCGCTCTGCGGCCGATCCCGGTCAGCAGCAAATTCATGAGGTGGCGCCTGATAATGTCTGCTTTAACTGGCCGTTCGGTGACAAGGACGGGGTAGAGGCTGCGTTCGCTAACGCGCATAAAGTGTCAAAACTCGACCTGGTCAATAACCGCATGGTGACCAACCCGATGGAGCCGCGCGCTGCGCTGGGTGAATATAACTCCGGTACTGATGAGATCACCCTGCACGTCACCACCCAGAATCCCCATGTGCATCGACTCGTCCTTTCTGCCTTCAATCAGCTCGCACCTGAGCACAAGCTCCGGGTAGTGGGTCCCGATGTGGGTGGCGGCTTTGGCGCTAAGATTTTCGTCTACGCCGAAGAGCTGGTGGTGGGCTGGGCTTGCCGCAAGATTAATCGAGCGGTGAAATGGAATGCGGATCGCACCGAAGCATTCCTGGCCGATGCCCATGGCCGCGATCACGTTTCTACCGCCGAGATGGCGATGGATGAAAATGGCAAGTTCCTGGCTATGCGGGTTCATACAAAGGCGAATCTCGGTGCTTATCTGTCTACTTTCGGAACCATGGTGCCGAGCTATTTATACGCCTTTCTATTGGCGGGCCAATACGCAACGCCACTGATTTATTCTGAAGTGAAGGCCGTATTTACCAACACCGCTCCAGTTGATGCCAGCCGCGGCGCTGGGCGTCCTGAAGCGACCTACCTGGTAGAGCGGCTGGTTGATGTCTGCGCGATTGATATGGGCCTGGACCCGGCCGAGATCAGGCGNCGCAATTTCATAGCGGTTGATGCGTTTCCCTACCAAACCCCAGTAGTCCAGTGTTATGACAGTGGCGACTATCCGGCAGCACTGGATAAGGCCATGGAATTGGCGGATTACGAGGGTTTCGAGAGTAGGGCTGCCGAGGCAAGATCACGTGGTAAGCTGCGCGGCATCGGTTTTTCTTCCTACGTCGAGGCCTGCGGTATCGCGCCCTCGGCGGCGGTGGGTCAACTCGGCGCTGGTGTTGGTCTATGGGAAAGTGCCCAGGTGCGCTTCAATCCCACCGGCAATGTGCAAGTCTTTACCGGTACTCACTCACATGGACAGGGGCACGAGACNACATTCGCGCAGCTGGTTAATGATCAGTTGGGTGTGCCAATTGAAAATATTGAAGTTATCCATGGCGATACAGCGAGAACCCAGTTTGGTATGGGAACCTACGGTTCCCGCTCGCTGGCTGTAGGCGGCGTGGCAATTTCAAGGGCATGCGACAAACTTATTGCAAAGGGCAAGAAGATCGCAGCCCATGCGCTGGAAGCAGCAGAAGGGGATATTGAATTCGCCGACGGCAGCTTTAACGTGGCCGGCACCGACAAGGCGATGTCGATCGGAGAGGTGGCCTTCAATGCCTATGTGCCCCACTCTTATCCTGAAGGGGTTGAACCAGGCTTCGATGAGAATGCTTTTTTTGATCCGACGAATTTTTCATTTCCAGCCGGCACGCATATTTGTGAGATTGAAGTAGATCCGGATACCGGAGTCGTTGAGATTGTGAAATATTCGGCGGTGGATGATTTCGGTCGCCTGATTAATCCCATGATTGTAGAAGGCCAGGTTCATGGCGGCATCGCCCATGGTGTCGGGCAAGCATTGCTGGAAGGCTGNAGCTATGACAGCGAGGGACAGCTCATTACCGCCTCCTTCATGGATTACGCAATGCCCCGAGCTGACAACCTGCCCAGCTTTGACGTGGACTACGCGCCAACTAACCCGCCGGATAATCCGCTTGGTGTGAAAGGTTGCGGTGAAGCAGGGGCCATCGGTGCTCCCCCAGCCGTTATAAATGCCATTAGCAACGCCCTCGGCGTTAAGCATATCGATATGCCAGCCACGCCCGAAAGCGTCTGGCGTGCCGCGCAGCAAGCAATTGCGGCAAGCGCATAAGGGAGAACTGACATGTACGAATTCAACTACAGAAAAGTGGATAGTGTAGAGGCTGCGGTGGAATCCATGCAGCAGGCAGACGATGGCAAGTTTGTAGCCGGTGGTCAAACCATGTTGCCTACCATGAAGCACCGCCTTGCCAGTCCCAGCGATGTAATCGATCTGGGCGGAATTGCTGAGCTGGTTGGCATCTGCGTCGAAGGTGATACTCTGATAATTGGCGCCATGACAACCCATGCCGCAGTGGCTGCTTCTGCCGAAGTGCAGGCCGCAATTCCTGCGCTGGCCAAATTGGCGGGTAATATTGGTGACCCAGCCGTGCGTAATAAGGGCACTATTGGTGGATCTATTGCCAATCACGACCCGGCCGCCGATTATCCGGCCGCCGTGATTGCTCTTGGCGCCATGGTCAAAACTTCTAGACGAGAAATTCCTGGCGAAGAATTTTTTACCGACATTTTCGAAACCGCCCTGGAAGAAGATGAGATCATCACTGCAGTGACTTTCCCCTTCGCTGAAGCGGCGGCTTATATGAAGTTCGAAAACCCCGCTTCTCGTTACGCAATAGTGGGGGTTTTTGTCGCCAAGACCGGTGGCGAGGTTCGAGTAGGCGTCACCGGTGCAACTTCTTGCGCCCATCGAGGCCTGGGGCTGGAAGCGGCGCTTGGCGGCCAGCTGGATGCAAGCGGCATCGACTCGGTTGAGCTGCCGCTGGAAAACATGAACAGTGATATCCACGCCAGCGCAGAATATCGGGCCCATCTAGTCAAAGTTATGACCAAGCGTGCCGTGGAAGCCTGTACCCAATAAGCTGATGAGCAGTATTCCAGCCTCTATTGAGCAAACCCACGCGCTGCTGGAACAGGGCAACTATGTCGCTGACCGCAGCCTCGCTACGACTTTGTTTCTGGCATTGAGAATGCGGCGCCCGTTGTTCCTCGAGGGAGAAGCGGGCGTAGGTAAAACCGAGATAGCCAAGGTGCTCAGCGATACTCTGGAGCGTCGCCTTGTGCGGCTGCAGTGTTATGAAGGGTTGGATGTAAATTCTGCGGTTTACGAGTGGAACTACTCGCGTCAGATGCTTGAGATCCGGCTGGCCGAGGCGGCAGGTGATGCGGATCGTCAGCACCTTGCCGACGATGTTTTCTCCGAACAATTCCTCATCGAGCGCCCATTGCTGCAGGCTCTGAGATCTCACGACAGCGGTGCGCCAGTACTTTTAATTGATGAATTGGATCGTACCGATGAACCCTTTGAGGCATTCCTGCTGGAATTGCTCTCTGATTACCAGATTTCTATTCCCGAGATTGGTGCCGTTAAAGCAGTAGAGCCACCCTTGGTAATTATTACCTCAAACCGTACCCGTGAGATTCACGACGCGCTAAAGCGCCGCTGCCTTTATCACTGGGTTGATTTCCCATCCGTTGAGCGCGAACAGGAAATCGTGGCACGAAAGATGCCGGGAATTGATGCGCAGCTAAGCCAACAACTGGTTGCTTTCGTTCAGCGCTTGCGCGAGGAAGACCTGTTTAAACTTCCCGGTATCGCTGAAACCCTTGATTGGGCCGATGCCCTGGTGCAGCTTGACCAAGTTTCTCTGGATCCTCAGGGCATAGAAGATACCCTAGGCACGCTGCTGAAGTACCAAGATGACATCGCCAAGATTCGCGGCAGTGAAGCNGCCAGTATCCTGGAAGAAGTGAAGCTACAGCTTTCCGCTTCTCAACCTAAAAATGGCTGAATCTCCCACTGTGACTGGCGATACGCCTGCCCTCAACGGCAAGCTGGCCGACAACNTTNTGTTATTCGCGCGCCTGCTGCGTGCCGCAGGTCTGCAGCTGGGTACCGGTAAGATCATACATGCCATCGAGGCCGTCAATCTCGTTGGAGTGGAATCCCAACGGAACTTGCACACTGCGCTTCTTTCCCAGTTTGTTACCAGGCATGAACAGACGCCGCTTTTTGATCAGGCATTTTCTCTTTTCTGGCGTAATCCTAGACTCATGGAAAAACTCATGGGTGCCATGTTGCCCACAGTCAGGACAGAAAAGGATCAGGAGCAGATTCTGCGTCGGCTAGGTGAAGCGCTATACAAAAGTGGCGAGCTGCAAACTGATCCGCAGGAGCAGGAAGTTGAATTACAGGCAAATCTGTCATTTTCTGACCGGGAAATTCTGCAGTCGAAAGACTTTGAGCAGATGTCAGAGGTAGAGCTTCAAATCGCTCGCAATATGCTGCAGAAACTAAAACTCCCTGTACCCGATGTCCGTAGTCGGCGCTTCCAGGCATCAAAACAAAAGGCGCGCATCGACATGCGCAAGACATTGCAGCAGTCACTGCGAAATAGCGCGACCATTCCGCTGCAGTTCAAACGCAATCGCGTACGGCCGCCAGCTATCGTTGTTCTCTGCGACATCTCCGGCTCTATGGCCCAGTACTCCCGCATGTTTCTTCATTTCATGCACGCCATCAGCAATCATCGCGATCGTGTGCACAGTTTTGTGTTCGGTACGCGGCTCACCAATATCAGCCGCTACCTGCGCAACAAGGATGTGGATATTGCCTTGGAAGCCACTTCGCGCGCTGTTGTAGACTGGTCCGGCGGCACCCGCATCGGTCTCTGCCTTGAACAATTCAATCGCCTTTGGTCGCGGCGCGTGTTGAGCCAAGGCGCCGTGGTAATCCTGCTTACTGACGGTCTTGATCGTGGAGAAGGCGATGAACTACAAAAAGAGATGGATCGCCTTTCCAAGTCCTGCCGCCAGTTTATTTGGCTGAATCCGCTTTTGCGCTATGACAAGTTTGAGCCCAAGGCGCAGGGCATTATGTCTATGTTGCCTTATGTAGATGTGTTTCGGTCAGCCCACAGCGTGCAGAGTCTGGCTGAGCTGCCTGACCTGCTGAGNCAGAGCCCCAAATTGGTTGCCTGAATCTTAAGTAAGTTCGTTGATGGTTGAAGCCTACTCCGNTCCTATTNGGCAGCAACTTCATTCTTTTTGATATCCCTCCGACCACTACTGTTTCAATTTAAAAGCGATTAGAAGACTNTGAATTAGGAGGGTTAATGAATTCGAATTGCGCTGGCACTNGCTTGCGGNATCAGAGCTTTGTGCAAAATAAGTTAAAATCTAGAAACTATCCAAGCCGAAGATCGTGAAAAGAGAAAGNGGCTATGATTTATGAAGTTGANGGCGACATCATGTTGACTCGGGCTCAGGTCATTGTTCATAAAGTGTCGACGCGTGATCNTATGACTNGAGGTGTGGCTCGCNCGCTGACAGAGCGATTCCTCGCCATGGTTNAGGCCTATACATGCCTGGGGTGAGGAGACGAACCCAGAACCGGGAGANATCTGGTTATNGGAAGCGGCGGATCACTCCCAGGTCCTGAACCTGATTACACATGAGGGCGATGATNATCCGACCCGTCTGCGGCGGCCGGACAAGATAGCGCTGCAGCGCTGTTTGCGACGCCTGGCGCGAATGGTGTCTGAGGAGCGACTGAAATCTCTTGCCATGCCCAAGATCGCGTCGGGGGATTTCGGCATAGACTGAGCCGCGGTGCGCGGCATGATGACTCGCAGCTCGGCGAGCTGGCGATTCCTNTCTTCGTTTACATGGANGAGCTNGAAGGACAGGTTGCCTCTGAGCCNNGCATGTAAGANGTCGTTAGCACTAGTCCNGCAGGCCGTACACGATTANCTCGTCAGTTGCGCTAATGGCGATGCGCTGATTCCTCTGCGCTGTCCAGAAAAGTCATGGGATTGGCGTTACCGCGCTGCTCNAAAGAATCCTCCCACAANATCTCTCCGGTGCTGGCGCGCAAGGCGCGCAGTCGATTGTCATCGGTGGCCGCGATAAATAGCAGGTCGCTGGCAGTAATAAGGGCTGAAGCCCGACCGGGTCGACCCGTGTTCTGGTTCTCTGCAGGCAGTGATTCACTGATTCCAATTGGCAAGCGCCAAGCTATTTCCCCGCTGGTGGTATCAATGGCCGTAAGGTGGCTCCAGGGTGGTTGCTGGCATGGCAGAACCTGTCCGCCTATGTTGACTGCGAATGCCGAAGGTTGTGGCGTGCTTAAACGGTATGGGAATTCTTCCCCTGTTTCTTCAAGCCAGCCAATGGTACCCAAGTCACTGGCAAACACGAAGGCCAATTTGCTATTGGGGTCAAATGCCACTCCACCCCAATTAGGGCCTCCCGCCAAGCCTGGAAACAGCAGCGTCGCTGCGCCTGCGCCCGAGCTNTCCTTGAGCGTCCACGGCGTGTAGGGACCGGCATTGTAAATTTCGCCNGTGTTCGCNATCAGGTCCGCGCAGGCCTGAGCGTGGTCAGAGCTGGTGCGATCCGCTGTGACTAACTCATCCAATCCAAAGCTAACCCGCGCCATCGGAGGCGTGATTATTGGAGTGGGTTGTGTGGGCGAGGCAACTTCTCCGAGGATACTGCTGCTCGCTACTGCTTGCTCTCTGATACCGAAGATTGCGTCACCAGTTTCCCGATTGAGTAAGAAGAGATAGCCTGATTTCGTGGTAACCGCAAGTGCGGGTACCGTCGTGCCATCTCTGTCAATGTCAAATAGCGTTGGGGGGGCTGGTGGGTCGTGATCCCAGAGATCGTGATGGATAGTTTGGAAATGCCAAACATATTTGCCGGAGTGGATGTCAACAGCGACTATGGAATTGGCAAACAAATTGTCACCGGNGCGATCGCCGCCATAGGCGAAGGGTAAGGGTGAGGCCAGCGGCAGGTAGAGTAAGTCTGTCTCAGCATCGACCGTGAAATAGAATGGCCAGGAGTTTGCTCCCAGACGGTTCTCCCAGCTGTCGTTTGCCCAGGTGCCATGACCGCTTTCTCCGGGCCGCGGCACTGAGCTAAATTCCCAAAGTTTCTCGCCGCTGATAGCACTAAAGGCCCGGGGATTGCCGATGCCGCCCTGNGTACCCGGTGGGGTATTGGCCCCCACTACGATGATATCCTNGTAAACGAGTGGCACNGAAATATAGGGAATTCCAATGTCAACTTCACCCCTATCACCAAACGACTGGTCCAGTAATCCTGTCTCAGAGTTCAGCGCAATAAGTCTATTGCCTACGGTGAAGATGATACGGGAAGAGTAATTTGCATTTCCGGGCCAGTAAGCTACGCCACGGCGCGAGGGGCGACCCTCGTCGATGGGGAAGCGCCAAATTTCATTGCCAGTCAGAGAATCCAGGGCAACGATGCTATCTACCGTCGGTAGATACATCATCTCTCCCAACAGTAAAGGTGTGACCTGGGAGTTGGGGTTGCGGTCGTTGGNGGCATCAACGTTACGTAATGAAAAACGCCATTTAATCTCAAGGTTTTTGACGTTGGCTGGCGTGATTGTCGTTAAAGTCGAAAATCCTTTGCCAGTAATGTCACCACGGTAATGCGGCCAATCGCCAGTGCTATCCTGCGCAGCAAGCTGTGATGGAGAGGCGCCAGCGAGCATAAGGCTCATTAGCATCGGACTCAGCTTGGATTTGAACTGATCAAGAAAGGGTGTGAGTCTGGGGCTGGATTTGGAAATAAGCATTTTTGTCTCTTGTGTTGATTTATAGCCCGATTATGGGATGGACGGGCAATATTTGAAAGAGGCGCGGTTGCTCGGAAACGCCGATATTCAAACTAAGTCGCTGATTTCGTCTGCTGAAAAGACCTGTTGGTTTGGAATGTTGTTGTACGCTCAATTCACTGGTAATTTGAAGCATTAACAGGGACCTAGCGCTCGTGAGATTCCTGACTCGACGGGTTCGGCCAAGGGCCGTCTATAATCAGACAAGACTGCGTGGGCGGCAGTAAATCGCAATCTGGAATCAGCCTGGTACCCATGAATATCCTGAGGTTGTCACCTATGAATATACGTCTTGGTCTATTCGCCGCAGCGTCGCTGTTGGCGTCATCTGTTTTTATTCTCCCCCTGGCTTCAGCTCAGCGTGGAGCGTCACCGCCGTTACCAGAAGGGCCAGGTAAACAGCTTGTGATGAAGGTTTGTTCAACCTGCCACAGCACGGCGACGATTTCTCGAGCTGCGGGCTTCAGTACTGCTGCTGAGTGGCGCAAATTATTCTCTACTATGATTGAGTTGAACGATGCTCAGGCGACTGCTATAGCTAGTTATCTAGCTGAACATTTTCCTGAAGATGTTTCCCAACGTCCGAATCTCATTGCCGGAGATAGTAAAATCGAAATTATTGAATGGACTGTTCCTACTCTCGGTCAACGCTCTCGAGATCCGGTAGAGGCGCCAGATGGCTCTATTTGGTGGGCGGGTATGTGGGCGAGTCTGACAGGGCGCCTTGATCCAGAAACCGGCTTCATGGAAGAGTACAAATTACCACCCACTTCCCGACCTCATACGGTTGTGCCCGATGCCCAGGGCAATATCTGGTACACAGGCAACAGTAATGCCAGTGTAGGCAAACTGGATCCTGATACAGGTGAAGTTACCGAGTACAAGACTAAAGCGAGAGACCCACACTCTGCGGTATTTCACCCTAACGGCAATCTCTACTTTACGGCACAAGGGGCGGCGATGTTGGGCCGCTTGAATCCGGAGACCGGAGATCTCACTGAAATCGATGTTGAACCGAGGCCCTACGGAATAAAAGTCGATAGCAAAGGTACAGTGTGGATAGCGTTCAATGGCACCAACAAGATCGGTGCGCTCGATCCGAATACCATGGACATTCGCTATTATGAAGTTCCGGATGAACGCACCCGTGTGCGTCGCCTGGACCTCGATAGCAATGACATGGTCTGGTTTGTGAATTCTACGATGGGCAAAATCGGCAGGCTGGACCCGGCGNCGGGGGAAATCACCCAGTGGGATTCACCCAGTGGCCCACGCTCACACCCTTACTCGATGGCGGTGATCGATGATGTTATTTGGTACAACGAGTCAGGCATGCGACCTGATGCCCTAGTGCGATTTAATCCTCAAACGGAGTCCTTTCAGAGTTGGGCGATTCCCTCTGGTGTAGGAATCATCCGCAATACCTGGGTGACAGAAGAGGGCAATTTGCTGATTCATCAGTCAAGCTCGAATCAGGTTGGGCTGGTTAAGATCAATTAGCGCGGCAGTAAGTTACAGGGTGCAACAATAAGAAAGCGATGGATAGTAAAACAAGAAATACAGTGAAGAGTAAGATATAAACGCGCCTACCTGGTCAGGCCCGAGGGATACAAGCTGAGCACGTTGAGTATAATATGATCAGAGCCGAGTTAAAGGCACGCGCAGCAGGATATCTCAAGCTACTTGCCCCATCAGGCTAGATCTGCATAACACGATCGATATCTTTCGCAAGGTCCGGCTTTTTCGTCACTAGCGATACGCCAATAAACAACACCATCGACGNAATAAAGGCCACTAGTGGACCGCTAATGCCGTAAGGCAGCACGATTCCCGCTAGCTGAACCGAAAAGTTGATCAGCAACGCAGCGCTAATCGCTGTGACAGCGCCAGCAACGGACGCGCCGCGCCAGTTTAACCCGACAGCCACNACCGGAAAGATCGANGCCGCAAAAGTGCCCCAGCCAAATGCGCCTAGCAGTGCGACTAAGGTCGCGTCGGCAAAATGTGAGTAGAGCGCAAAGCCTGCCGCAACTGTAGCCAGTAAAACTGTCACCACCCGCGCCCAAAAAAGTTCGTTCTTCACGCTGTGCCCGCGCACGGCCTTGGGNATATCGTGAATTATCGCGGCGGTACCAATGTTTAGGAAGGCGTCTGATGTCGACATAATTGCCGCAAACAAGCCGGCGAAGACGATCCCGGCCAGCAGCGGATTAGCAAACACGGAGAGAAAGGTAGATGCCGCATCATCTGGCAGGGCTAGGGGATCTACCACGCCATCGATCACTGCGGCGCGCATGATAATACCGATAGAGATCCATAGGAGTGCTGCCATGACGTAACCGAACAGTGACATAGGCAGGATGTTGCGATTGTCTGTCATTTTCTTGTTCATCATCATTTTTGTAATGAGATGGGGTTGCCCGGCAAGACCCAGGCCAAATACAAAAAACCAGCCCAAGGATGCCATGATNCCAGCGGCACCAAAAGGCATGATCGCCTCGGAGTCATCAGCCAAAATGATTGAGGTAGCTTCCTGCATGCCGCCTTCAAAGACAGACATGGCTGTCATCAGTATCAGAGAACCAGCCACAATCATGATGGCACCCTGCACTACATCGGTATAGACGCTGGCGATGATGCCGCCAGTGACACAGTAAAATATNAGAACTGCTGAGGAAATAACGACACAGCTCACCAAGCCGATANCAGCAAATGTCTCAGTGCCGGAAAGAATTGCTTGCATGACTACCGCCATNGCCAAAATCTGAGTAGCGAGGTAGCCCATCACACCAAGTACTATGGTCACGGCCATTAGAAAACGCACGGCCTCGCTGCCGTAGCGGGCAGCGACAATATCCGGCAGCGATAAACAATCCCGCAGCTCAGCAATCATGCGGATGCGCTTGGCTACCAGAAAGAATCCAATGGCATAGCCGATGGAGGAAATCACCACCATCCANAATGAGCTNACGCCAATTGAATAGACCAGCCCNGGGCCGCCCACGAAGCCGAAGCCGCTGAGGGTGCTGGAGAACAGGGCCAANGCGACCACGATGGGTCCGAGTCCGCGACCTGCGATAAAGAAATCACNGCTGTCGTGGGTGCGCCGCATCGCCCACAATCCCGTGGCGATACAAAACAACATATAAATGACGACCGCGCCNACAATTATTTCCTGGCGATACGCTTCCATGTCCTAGTCCTGATTTTCTTNCTGCTGACACTCTTNCAATAGTGCATTGAATTCTGCTTCGTCTTCTTCGGTGAAAATGAAATGGCGAAAGCCCANGGTGTAAATAGCCACTAGNGGGATAGCGCCTAGCCAGGTNCCATACATTTGCCAGGCAGTAGGGATNGGGAAGCCCATGAAGTAGCCGGTCTCACCAGTGCNTANNAACTCTTGGTGAGTGCTGAACATTGCCCACCAAATCAGTAGCATGATAATTAAGGAGCTAGCCATGGCGGCCAGAAATTTAGGGCTGCGATGTCGTTCCGAAACACCGAGGATGGAAAGGCAAACAACCAGGGTTAACAGTAGGGCGTTGAAAGCGAAGGCCAGCCCGCCAATATGTTCCAGTCGAGCCGCACCATCTTCCCCAACCACCATGCCTGGAAATTCAGGGTGGGGTACACCACCAGCATTGGGGACTGTGTCAGCCAAGCCAATCGCTAGCAGAATAATCCCCATCAGCGAGCAGATGGCGAAAATCCAGTAGATTATTCCTCGGGTCATTTGGCCCTCCGGCTCCACGAATTGAAAGATCCTCGGTAGTTGCGGGCAGAGCATAAACACGCGGCCCGATAGAGTCTAGGAAAAACGAAGGCGCGCCCCTGTTTTCAGTCTCAGCCATCATTATCCGTGCTGCCCGCGCAGTTCGCCGCGTCAAGGCGTGGAGCCTCAGTCTGCCTTGACAACTAAGCCGGGACAGTCCATTTTNCCTAGTCCGCCACGGCCCTTGCGCTAGCGGTCGNACACTCAATTCAAGAGGTAATAAGAGGTAGAATGACAATGCTTAAANCCAGCCTCCGAGAAAACAGCCCGGGCATACTGAAAATCGGCCTTACAGGCTTGCTCCTGGCCACTTCGGTTACGGCCTTGGCCCAACGTGGAGCAATTACGCCNGACGCCCACGCCGGTCAGCAACCCATTAACAATTTACCCAATCCATATGAGACGCAACGGGATTNNGGCACGNTGCCAGACGGTCGCAGCTGGGGTTCGGTTAGCGCCGTCAATGTGGACGTGGATGGCGTCCATATCTGGGCGGGAGACCGNTGTGGTACCAATTCCTGTGCCACCTCAGACGTAGATCCTATGGTGAAGCTCGATCCAACAGGTCGTGTCGTCGATTCTCTGGGTGCCGGACAAATNATCTGGCCCCACGGTATGGANATTGATGCCGAAGGNAATATCTGGGTCGCAGATGCCCGTCTCGCCAATGAGCGAGAAATTGAAGCAAACCCAGCTGCGCGCAATCACGGCAGCTCAGTGCTCAAATTCAGCCCTGNTGGCGAGTTACTNATGGTNATNGGCACGCCAGGTGAGATGGGCGATCCGCCAACGCATCTGACGGAACCTAATGACGTATTGGTTGCTCCAAACGGTCGCATCTATATCGGTGAGACTCACGGTGCCCAGTTCCAGGACGAGCCAGGCCCTAATTCCAAGAGCCGCATCACTATTTGGGAGCCAGATGGNACCTATGTGGGTTCCTTCGGGGAATGGGGTCAGGAAGATGGTCAGTTCCGTGCACCGCATTCACTGGCCATGGACTCNCAGGGCCGNCTTTTTGTTGCCGATCGTGGTAACAACCGCATCCAGATTTTCACCCAGGACGGTGAGCATCTCGACACTTGGTACCAGTTCAGTCGCAACAGCGGCATCTTCATCGACAAGAGCAACGACTGGTTGTATGCCATCGACTCGGAGTCGGATCCNAACTACAACCCTGGCGGTTGGCGCAAAGGCCTCAGGGTCGGTAGTGCCAGGACCGGTGAGGTTTACTACTTNGTGCCTGAGCATATTTCACCCGAGCGCTCATCTGGTATGGGTGGTGTCGGCTCAATGGGTGAGGGTGTGACGGTAGATGGAGCTGGCAANGTGTATGCCGGCGAGGTTGGCCCGATTCAGGGTATGACCAGGTTCGTCCCACGTCTGATCCCTTAGCGGCCATCAGCTATTTCGTANAAAGGCGAAGCTTCAAGGCTTCGCCTTTTTTATGGATAGCTAGAATCTTTGGGCTATCTAACAACCCGGCNCACAAACCCGNAGAATTTCGCTTCACTATTTATAAGGCCTCCAGTAATCGTGTNCAGTCTCAACCAATTTAGAGTTTTGCTTAGTCTCAAGTTCGTCGCACTCTTGGTTGCGATTTCTGTCTCAAGCGTCCAGGCGCAAACGCAGGTAAAGGTCACAACCAATCTTGGGGAATTCAGTCTTGAGCTTTTTGACACAGCGGCNCCAGGCACGGTTTCAAATTTTCTTGACTATGTGACATCAGGGCGCTTCAAAGATAGTGTGGTGCATCGATCCGTACCAAATTTTGTAATTCAGGGCGGACAGTACTTCATCCCTGCCGGCACGACTAACCTGAACCAAATTCAGATTGATGGCACCATCGCCAACGAATTTAACCAGTCTAATCTACGCGGCACCATCGCCATGGCCAAAGTTGCGGGAAACCCGGATAGCGCCACCAGCCAATGGTTCATCAATGTCGCAAATAATACATTTCTTGACAGCGACAATGGCGGATTTACCGTATTTGGCAGAGTGCTGGGGGACGGTATGCAGGTGGTAGATGCTATTAATCAGCTGCAGCGCGTCCGGTTGTCTGCTGCTATCACAGAAATGCCAGTGGTGAATTTCACCGGCGCACTGCTGCGGGAAAACCTGGTGCTGGCGGATATGGAAGTGGTTTCGGTCGAGACGCCGCCTGCCTTGAACCGATTTGATGACAGCAGCAATCAGCTCATCCTCAANGTAGACGCTGGTAGCGCTGGTATTTTCCAGATTGCGTTCTCTGTTGAAACCCAGGACCCCCAGGTTATCGTGCGGGCGTTGCCCACCAGTCTGTCACCGAAGGCGACTGTCGAGGCAGGCTTTTCCACTTTTAATGAAGCGACGGGTCAGCTAACTATTCCCGAGCTTGAAGTTAGTGGGCAGGTCGCCTATCGAAACCTGATACTCTCGCTGACTGATTCTGCTCAGTTGCTGTTTACGCTGCAGTCATTTGAGACGCCATAAGCTGTTTGTAATTTTTGTAAGGTGACTACGCGCGCTCAGAGTAGCGTGAGAATCGAGTCCAGCCCTTTGTAGCTGCGCTGCTCCGCGTCAAGATTATCGATTAGTTTGCGGACCTGCTGCCTAAATGCTGGTATTCGCCTCTCCAATTGTGNAAAGCTCTCCAGGTAGATTCGAATGCCAAATACAATGGCTCTGGTTAGTGGCAGTCGTCTCAAGGTTTGACGTTCGATTCTCCAATACAGGGCATCATTAAAGTCGGGTGCGTACAGTTCAGGGTGCCAGCACAGTTCATTGCCTCGCTGTATTGACCAATTAAAGCGCAGAATAAGTTTTTGGTCATTCATTTGCGACAGCATTCGATTTACCCTTTCCTGCAAGATCGCTTTATACCNCGGAACCGGGTCATGTATCACATTCAGGTTGCGTCCGATCTTNTGTTTGAGTTGCCAGTTGCTTGGTGAGCAGATGCTGGCTGCAGTGAGAATGTGTTCGTCACCAAGCTGCTGCAGCAGGCAGATATCTTCGGGTATCCACAGACTGCTGGCGGCAAGATCAGGGGTNTCAAGATGCCACTCTATCCCGCTTTGTTGGTGTAGTAAGTTGCCCTCGCGGTAATACCGATCAGCGTGATTCGTCAGAAGGTCTTCCAATAAAACCTGACTAAACTCTTCCTGCGCGGCGACGGATTGAGGCAGGGCGGCAAAAACTTTGTCAGGGTGAGTTTCGAATTGCTGCAATTTGTGGGCGTGGAAATGCGCAAAATCTTCATCGATCGCCAGCCAGTTTGGTTTGCTGCAGGGCGTGAGCCCCAGCTCCAGCACCGAGCTCTGCTCGGGATTGGGGAGAATGGGCGCAGGGATCTGGGAGTCAAGTTTCACTGGGGCGTGANTCAGTTNTCGANGTGTTGCTAATGTAGGCGATGTATCATTGCTTGGCTAGGGTGTGTGCGCTTTCAGTCTCCCAAAATTTGTAATACTGTGCGCGTATTCTGTTGTAATTAGAGATCAGGGTTTTTCTATGTCATTAAATCGCCGTCGATTCCTTAATTCTTCCATGGTNTTGGCCATTAGTTCGGCGCTTGCGCCTTTNTCCCTGGGCTATGCCCAGGCTAATGGCGTGAAACCTGCGCCGGGTATGCCTGCGCCCTCGATAGTGCCCACCAATGGCATCGATATGGCGGTGTACGAGCAGGGCTCAGGCCCCACCGTAATTTTCTGTCATGGCTTCCCAGAACTGGCTTTCAGCTGGCGCAATCAGCTCGGCGCNATAGCGAATGCCGGCTATCGCGCCATCGCGCCTGATCAGCGGGGCTATGGTATGACCGTCGGCCCGCAAGACCCCACGCAATATGATATGGGTATTTTCTGCGATGACCTTGTTGGCATGATGGACGCCAAGGGCATCGACAAGGCGGTCTTCGTAGGCCACGACTGGGGCGGNGCAGTGGTCTGGGCTATGGGTGTGCTGCACNCGGATCGTTGCCTTGGCATCATCGGGCTTAACACGTCTGCGGGTCGACCCGCAAATCTGCCGCCTGCCGATGACGCCCAGCCCAATGACATTGTTATGACGCCGAATTACTACGTGGCGACCTTTTTGCCACCGGGTAAAGCGGAAGCGGTGCTTGAGGCAGATGTGCGCAAATCGTTTGAATTNTTTTTGAGTCGCGGTGGTATCTGGGATGCTGAGGCCTTCCGCTCCTTGCCTGAAGATTCAGCAGAGCGGCAGATGAACCTGCTGGCGATGCTGCAGCGTGAAGATCCACCCGGTGCCCCTTTCCTGCCGGATGAGGTCATGCAGTATTTTGTTGATACTTATGAGACAACTGGCTTCACCGGTGGCCTCAATTGGTACCGCGCGATTCCTCGTATGGGTCCAATCATGGCTAATGCGGCGACGCGTATTGAGGTGCCTAGTCTCTACATTGGTGCAGAGAATGATGTGATCCTGCCGCCATCATCTGCCAACGGCATGGAGGATTTTATTACCGATCTGGAAAAATATACGGTAATGGATAGCGGGCATTGGACNCAGCAGGAGAAACCTGATGAGGTGAACCGGGTCATTATTGAGTGGCTTAATCGTAAGATTGGTTGATTTTTATAGCAAATCGCAACCAGAACTATTATTTGAATCAATTTTAAAACTGGCGGGCTTGCAGCTGGATATTTGTGCCTGACAATGGCGCGAGTTTGACTTCAGCGGCTCGCAGTGAACCCATCATTGGAGGCTCGTTGCCCGCGTCCTGCGGGCAACGGCCGCAGACGTCGAACCTGCTCCCTAGCCAGCAATTTCAGCGGATCACTAAACAGCCAATGCCACATTAGCCAGCTCCTANTTTTTGAGAACCATATTGAATAAAACGAGAAANAAAATGAAAAAACTANTAGTCGTTACCCTGCTGGCATCACTTGCTGCGCCTGCCTTTGGGCAGATTAACGCGCGGCTCATGCGCTATATGGATATTTCCGATTCGCAGATTACTTTTGTGTATGGCGGTGATGTCTGGCTGGTGGACAAGGAAGGTGGGCAGGCAATGCAGTTGACCAACTCACCGGGCGAAGAATCTTATCCGCGTTTTTCACCCGATGGTAGCGAGATTGCCTATACCGCCAGTTATAACGGTAACGAGGATATTTTTGTGGTGCCCACTAATGGAGGTGTGCCTACGCGCGTGACCTATCAGTCCCATGCTGACCGCATGGTGGATTGGCACCCGGACGGCCAGCATCTTTTATTTGCTTCGCCCCGTGCCAGCGGCACTCAGAGGGTGCGGCGTTTGTTCCTTGTTGATAAGCAAGGCGGCTTGCCGGAGTTGTTGAACGTGCCTTACGGCGAAATGGCGAGCTTCTCTGCAGATGGCAATAGCATCGCCTATGTCACCAGGCTGGCGGAGGATCGGCCCTTCAAACGCTATCGCGGCGGTTTCTCGTCGGATATTTACCTCTACAATCTGACTGACGACAGNGCGGTCAACATTACCGACAGCGCGGCCATTGATGCCAAGCCTCTCTGGCTTGATGACAAGATTTTCTTCCTCTCTGATCAGGACGCGAACATGCGCCTCAATGTGTGGGTGTACGATCTCGATGAGGGCTCTGCCTCTCAGGTTACCGCATTTACAGACTTCGATATTTCCTACCTTGGTGCCAGCGACTCCGAACTCGTATTCGCTGCCGGGGGTGATCTCTATCGTATGGATACCGCGGAGCTGGAGCTTGAGCAGGTGGTGGTTAATGTGGTGAGCGATCTCTCGGCTGAGCTGCCGCNGGCTGAAGATGTGAGTCGGCGCATTGCCAACATGACTGCAGCCCCGGGCGGTACCCGGTTGGCGTTTGAAGCCAGAGGCGAATTGTTTGATGTGCCGGCTGAAGAAGGNTTTACCCTTAACCTTACCCGNAGCAGTGGTGCTTTTGACCACAGCCCAGCCTGGTCTCCGGATGGCCGCTTGATTGCCTATTGGAGTGATCAATCCGGTGAATACGAAATTCATCTACATGGTGTGAGTGGCGAGCAGAGCAGCCGCCAGCTCACAAGTCGGGGTAAAGGCTATGGCTACGGCTTATACTGGTCACCTGACAGCAGCAAGCTCTCGTTTATTGATGAGACCAATACGATCTATCTTGTCGATGTCGAATCAGGCAACGTGACCGAGGTTGCAAGCAGTGTGTGGAACCTGGGGCATGGTTCCCGCTACGGTTACAAGATTTCATGGTCGCCGGATTCTCGCTGGCTCACCTTCGCCCTGGGTCAGCAAAATACCCACACGGCGATTTTCATCTATGACNCTGAAGAAAGTGAGCTGCAGCAGGTCACCAGCGGNTTCTATTCCGACCTGAGCCCGATATTCAGCGCCGACGGGCAGTATCTGTTTTTTCTGACCAATCGTAATTTCGACGTGGTCTATTCAGACCTGGACCAGACCTGGGTCTATCCCAATACAACCCAGCTTGCGGCTATCAGCCTCGACCCATCAGCGCCGAGTCTACTGCCGGTCAAAAATGATGAAGTGGAGTTTGCATCGAATGAGAATCAAGCAGATTCAGAAAATGATGACGACGAGAAAGATGACGGAGCCTCTGAAGACGCAGCTGTGAACATTATGTTTGCCGGCATGGAGGCACGGATTGAGTTACTGCCACCAACGGCTGGCAACATCGGTGCCCTGATGCCATTTGATGGCAAGGTCGCTTACGTCAGACGGCCCAACTCGGGCTCTACCGAAGAAGATGCCAAGCTGGTTTTTTATGATATCGAGGATCAGGAAGAGAAGACGATTCTTGCAGATGTGGATNGAGTGGTCGCCACAGCGGACCATTCCGGCCTGTTGGTGGAGAGCAATAATCGTTTCGGTATAGTCAGTGCTGAGCCGGAACAGCGTCTTAAAGAGGCGATCGCCACAGANGGTCTCGTCATGCAGTTGGTGCCAAGAGAAGAGTGGCAGCAGATTTATGATGACACCTGGCGNCGCTATCGCGATTTNTTTTACGATCCGGAAATGCACGGTCTGGATTGGGAGGCCTTGCGTGAGCAGTATGCCGCGCTGTTGCCGGATGCGCGCACCCGTTGGGATGTGCAGCGCATCCAGTTCCACTTATTGGGTGAAACCAGCGCAGGACACACCTATGTGCGCGAGGGAGATGTGGAAACAGTAGAGCGCAGGATGACCGGATATCTGGGTATCGATTGGGAGCAGNATGGCAATCTCTACCGGGTTGCCAGAATCGTGCAGCCAGCGGTCTGGGATACAGAAGTGCGCAGTCCGTTTGATGCCACTGGCAATGCAGTTGGCGTTGGTGATTACATTTTAGAGGTCAATGGCATGCCGTTGCGATCTGACCTTGATCCCTACGCGCCGTTCGAGGGGCTGTCTGGCAAAACCGTCTCACTGCTGGTCAGCGCTACTGGTGAGCGCGAAGATGCCGAGGCGATTACCGTCAGGACCCTGACCCAGAGTCAGGAAAATCTGCTGCGCAATCTGGAGTGGATTGAAAACAACCGCCGCATGGTGGAAGAGCTTTCTGACGGTAGGCTGGGCTATGTCTATATGACCAATACTGCAGACCGTGGCCAGCTGGAGCTGGTGCGGATGTTCTATGGTCAGCTGGACAAGGAGGGTTTTGTTATCGATGAGCGTTTCAACGGGGGTGGTCAGCTTGCCGACCGCTTCCTTGAGCTGATGCAGCGCCCGGTTGTCTATAACCTGCACTGGCGTCATGGCCAGGATCAGACCCAGCCGCCGCAGCCTGGCTCCAATGTATTGGGCATGTTGATTAACGGCTGGGCCGCATCCGGTGGTGATGGCTTGCCCTGGGCGTTTCAGGAACTGGAGGCCGGCCCCATTGTCGGCGAAAACACCATGGGCATCCTGGTGGGCCCTGCTACCGGCCATAGTCTGATCGATGGCGGCGGCATTACAGTGCCAGGGGCGCGCCTCTACGACAACGATGGCCATTGGTTCTGGGAAGGTCAAGGCGTGAGCCCGGATATGGAGGTCTGGGATGACCCATCAATTCTGGCAGCGGGTAGAGATCCGCAGCTGGAGCGCCTGGTCGGCGAGTTAATGGAGAAGTTGGAAAATGCACCGCCGCGTATGACGCCAGCGCCGGCACTGGAAGACCGTACCGCCAGGGGGCTACAGTAGTCCCTGGCGCGGGATTCCGCGCAGGGGTTTAACGCCGAGCTTGAGGTCTGGTTTTTAGGCTTAGGAGTCCACGGCTTAGTCGAGCCGTAAAGGATTCTGATCGGAAGACTCCTGAGCCTGCAGCCAATCCAGAAAGGGCTGCCGGTAGTTGATCCCGGTATCGAAACCATCAGGGTCGGTCTCGGGGATGATGGTATAGCCATCCCCGCCCGCATACATGAAGCTGTTTACCAGTACGCGGTAAGTCCTGTCATCATCCAGCTCTTCGCCGCTGGCACTCAGCACCCAGCCATTGCCGCGGCGAACGAGCCCACCGATGACCGGCCGCGAGCCGGTTTCCGCTACGGTACGCACGGTTGCACCATCCAGCTCGGTGGCAATGATGGTGTTGTCGAAGGGCATCAAAGCCATCACGGTACCCACGTCGATAATGCCTTGAGGTAAATCGATGCGGATGCCCCCGGCATTGGTAATGGCGATATCGGCGCTGGGATCTTCCAGCAACCAGCTGTTGACAATCGCTTGTTCCAACTCGTCTCCGCTACGCGCAAACACGCGGTCGGAATAGGCCAGCTCCTGGGACAGGATTTCCTCTGTCTCTGCCGACCAGCTGCGCACGATCGCTGCTACGGTCTTACTTTCAGACTCGTGTTCGTTGTTATGGGTCGAGAAGCTGCACTGCACGACCGCATTGGTGTCGGGATCGACGGTGAAGCGGGCCTTCGCATAGGCAGTGAAGTGAAAGCCACCGCTCAGCAGCACAGCATCGTGAACGCGTCTGGCGAGCAATTCGTTGCAATGGCCTGCGCCAAACAGGGCGATGTCCAGATCNCTGGTATTGCGAATCAGGCGCTCCAGCGGCTCGACACAGATATGCGCAATCACCAGGTTGATGTCAGTATCCTGAGCCTGCACCAGGGGCAGGGTTTCACGCAGCGCCACTTCGTAATCGATGAAATCCAGATCTTGCACGTTATTAGGGTTGGTTGCCGTNGGTGTATCCAGGGTGGTCAGCCCAATGATTCCAATGCGCAGCTCATTCACAGTCATGACCGTGAACGGCAGGATGCCAATNTCTGTTGGTGACTCTCCGCTNCTGCGCCAGCGGGTGTTGGCGCTAAGGTAGGGGTAGTCGGCTTCTTCAGACCGTTCCTTGATAACTTCCAGCCCGAAATCAAACTCATGATTGCCGACCGCGCTGGCGTCATAGTTCATGGCGTTCATCACCGTGACCATGCTCTCACCCTCGGTCCAGGTAGAAATCGCTGGGCCAGTCCAGTTGTCGCCGCCGCTCAGAATAAGGAATGGCCCGTCCTCGTAATAACCCTCTTCTTGCTGCCACATCTCATAGAGGTGGGCCGCTGATTGACCGGGCTCCATGCCTTCCATCCAACCGTGCTCATCATTGGTATAGAGGATGGTAAGCCGGCGCAGATTGCGATTTTCAAGGTCGCTGCTGGCGCATGTAGTGAGAACGAGACTACAAAACAGGAAATAAGTGCGAAGTCTTNGCATTAACTTTGGCTTCAAATTCTTANTTGGAAAGATAAGATCCAAATACGAGATCGAGATTATTANCTTTCACCAGCAGAGGCATCACGAATCGCCTTGAACTCATTCCCCTCGTACCACTGGGGAAATCCAGTTTCGTTTGCCAGGCGCGAGGTGATGTTGAAATACAGCAGCAAGTCCTCTGCAGCACCGGCCATGTCCCAGTTTGGGTCNTACTCATCGCTGGGTTGGTGATAGCGATTGTNGGTATAGTCCTGAGCCTGGGCGGCACCATATTCGCGCCCAAATTCTACATTGTCTTCACCGGACTCAGCATACAGTGCCGGCACCCCGACCTTGGCGAAATTAAAGTGATCGGACCGGTAGTAATAGCCGCGTTCAGGGGTCGGCTCACTCTGAAGATAACGGCCCTGCTCTGCAGCGGCTTCGTCAAGATAGTCTTCCAGTTCACTGCTGCGGGCACCAACCACTACGACGTCGCGAGTGCGACCAAAGGTGTTCATATTGTCCATATTGATATTGGCGACTGTCTTGGCAATCGGATAAANCGGGTGTTCGGCATACCACTGCGAGCCCAATAAACCGGATTCCTCGGCGGTGACTGCCAGGAACACAACGCTGCGATCTGGTGGCGGCAGCTGTGAGTGTAGATACGCCAGTGCCAATAACCCAGCGGTGCCGGTGGCATTGTCCGAGGCGCCGTTATAAATCTGGTCGCCCTCCAAATCTGGCACGATGCCCAGATGATCCCAGTGCGCGGTATAGATGATAGATTCTTCCGGCCTGGCAGTGCCGGGAATGGTGGCGATAACATTCTGGGAGAGAGAGGTGCGCACCGAGTTCTCCACTGAGACATTGAGTCGAAGGTCTGACATCGGAACTGCCGAGAAGCCGGGCTGGGCAGCTTCTGCTTGCAATGCCTGAAAGTTGAGGCCAGCGCCATCAAAGATCGCTGCAGCTGTTTCCTGGGTAACCCAGCCTTCGATCTCAGCGCGGTCGCCGTTAAGGTTGGCCGCAGTGAGACCAATCTGTGGGCCGGTCCAGCTGTTGTTCACAACCCCCCAGCCATATCCTGCCGGACCAGTCTCATGCACGATGATAGCGGCTGCTGCACCCTGGCGAGCAGCCTCTTCGTACTTGTAAGTCCAGCGGCCGTAGTAGGTCATGGCATTGCCATTAAAAAGGTTTGGGTCCTGGCTCGCGTAGCCGGGATCGTTGACCAGAATCACCACAGTCTTGTCGGTGACATCGATGTCGGCGTAGTCATTCCAGTTTCGTTCCGGTGCCACAATGCCGTAACCGACAAAGACCAGTTCGCTGCCTTGTACGGTGACGAAGGGGATTTGCTGCTGTGAGCCTACAACCTGTTCTTCGCCATAGGCGAAGCTGGCCTCATAATCACTACCCTGTATTGTCAAGGCAGGTGCTCCTACAGCGGTGATCTCGGTGACTTCAACAGACTGAAAGTAACTATCCCCATTGCCAGGCTCTGCGCCGAGCGCGGCAAACTGATCGCGCAGGTAATTAATGGTCAGTTCCTCGCCGGGTGTAGCCGGCGCGCGGCCCTCATACTCATCAGATGCGAGGATAGCCACATGCTCATGCAGCATGGTCTCAATCTCAGCAGTGGGTGAGTCTTCGGTCACCGCAGCGGCTTCTGGGCTATCGGTCTGAGCTGNGGGGACTTCCGTGTCCGGTTCGCTGCAGTTGCTTAAGCCGAGAATCAGGAGTAAACCNAAGGTCAATGTTTTATGTGGTTGGTGAATCATGACAATACCGTAGATCTGGCGTTAAAAAAGCGCAGTGAGGTTACACGGGATTGGGAGGGGCAGTCCAGCTCAATTGGGCTNCTCAGGTTCAAGCACCGGTTGCCAAGTGAAGGGCTGTTCGAGGGAGTTTTGCACGATTAAAGCCAGGTTTTATCCGGGATGCAAGGCAAAGGGTGAGTAGCTATTTCTGCGGTACGCCGTGAATACGCCCANGCAGGCTCGGCGCCCGCTCCCAGCGGGCGACGACCGCTGAAATAGCTGNTCACTCTTTGCAGCAAAGCTCATCGATATGTCTGAAATCCGTGCGATCTGATTCTAAAAGACTATGAGAATAGATCGAGTTTTTCTCCGCCGATTGGGAAGAGCTTGTCTAGGTCGTCCTGGATGCCCAGGAAGTCGCGCGAGGAGCGATGCAAATGCTGCCGTGTGATGATGCCATTGTCGTCGGGCTGCAGAGTGCTGGTATTTAGTTTCAGCGCCTCAAAGTTCTCGTTGGTTGCGCCTATGATTCTGTTTNCCGTGATACCTGCCCCCATTGCTATAATAGAAGTGATATTCCAGTGGTCTTTACCATTCCCTTCATTGNAGAACGGTGTACGGCCGAAGTCTGAGCCGATGACTATGGTGACTTTGTCTTGCATACCTCTTAGTTCGATTTGCTCCCAGAGCTGGTCGATGCCCCCCGGTAGTGCGGTCAGGCTCGACGTATGATCCTGGCCGTGATCACCATGGGTATTGAATCTAGGAGGCTGAAGCTGTCAACTTGCGCCTGAGTTTACAAAAAATCGCTCACCCTTGCCTGCCAACGAGACAAGGAGATGCAGTCATGATGGTTTCACGATTCAATGAAACGAAAGCGCGGCACTTGCTCACCTGCGACCTCTACCGACTCAGTAAACATGGCGAGTGGTCTGACCCAAATGTCACGCTCACCATAGAGTGGGCGATAGACTGCCAATAACTCTTCAGTTTCGCTGTGGCGGGCAACATGAAGGAGCTCATAGTTGTTGCCTTTATAATGTCGATACAGCCCCGCTGGTGGATGCTTTTCGTTTGATCCTGACATGATTAGCTGGTGTCTCTGTTAGTTCGGTGGTGGAATATCGTCGGGCCGCGGCGGTCTAAATCCGTCCGGGCCAGGTCCGCCGAAGCCGCTGAACCCATCGCGGGGCCCGCGCCGTCGAACAAAATTGGTAGCCGCCTGACGCTCAGCTTCCGTGAGTTCACCGAGAATCGCAATGGTTTGTTCATGAGAACGCGCGCCATAAGCCTCTGACGCAGCTCTCAAATCAGCAAACGCGGTGGAGATTGCATCATTATCGAATTCGCTCCATGCCATCAGTCGATTCACTTCTCGCTGTGCTTCAATCATGGCCAGGCGTAGCGGGATAATCTCAGTTGCCAAGGGTTCGATCACGCTGGTGAGCTCCTGTTGCCGATCTTCGTCAAGATCTCGAATAATCCAGCTCAGGTTGGGTGGCAAAGGGCGTGCGTCACGGAAATCGCTCACGCTGCCCATGCGCGAGCCAATAGCGCCCAGCAGAAACAGATTAAATCCCAGTGACAATAGCAGGGCCATGATGAGTACATTGCGTCTGATCATGGTAAATACTCACTGTCGCCATAGTCGTTGAAGGACAACATGATCAACTCGTCATCCCAGTACTGGTACTCGCTGCTGTCTTGCACGGCGCCAAGATCAGTAAGATTGCCTACCAGTATCCCGAACACCAGTGGCAAACAGGCGGCAAGGATAGGCCGCCACAGGCTGAGCGGTGAGCCGCTTTTCGGGATCAGCCAGTTAATCAGGCGATCGCTCAGGGACAGCTGCTGAGGTGGCAGTGCCTGCTGCAGAACTCGAGTTTCCAGGCCTGGGAAATGGGGTGGGTCTAGCGCATCCAGTGACTGCTCCAGGAGCATGAACTGCCGCAGCAGTTGCTGTGCTTCTTCGCTAGTCGCTGTCAGCTGCCGACAGGCTGCGCGGGATTCCTCGGGCCAGTTTGCTTCAACTGCACCGTAGGTTTCCAGGATTTGAGTAAAGGCATCAATATTCATGATCATTTAACCGATAGTCTCGGTTTTCTCCTCGCTGATTATCTCTCCTGACGCAGGTTTCATTGCTGCGCTGTGCAAATCCCTGCTTTCTAGTTGTTTGCGGAGCCTGCGACGCGCCCTTGCGATACTTGACTCCAATGCCTTGACGGAGACATTCATAATAGCAGCCGCCTCTTTGTTAGAAAAACCGGCGTAATGGCAAAGCATGAGTGCACTGCGCTGGGTTTCCGGTAAGAGACTGATGGCGTGGTTCAGTCTCTGTTTGTCATCTTTTGCAATGCTTTCGTTTTGCTCGTCACTTTGTGGGGTTTCAGGCAAATTATCAGCTGCACCCATATCCAGTATGTCACTGGTTTGGGTTCTGCCATGCTNGCGCAAGTAATCNANGCACAGGTTGNGGGTAATGCGNTGCAACCAGGTNGTGAGTTTGGCCTTCNCTGGNNGCCATTTCGAGGCATNGNTCCAGAGTTTCAAAAATACTTCCTGACAGATGTCTTCGGTGTCCTTGCGATTACCAAGCANGCGGAANNCGTANTGACTGATGGCGTTCAGATGCTGACTGACGAGAGTCTGGTAGGCTGANTGGTCGCCTTTNCTCACGGCNAGCATCAATTCTTCATCAGTCATTACGCGNTTGCTATTCCGTTGNTGNNANNGGAATCAGATCTGNNCTGATTGTCCTCCNNAATNGGNGCCGGGTCTACNGCGANGACCNCCGCNCTNACCGCGTCCAGCTCGGNGAGGTGNCTTCAGTTCTNCGNCGCTNAGCACACCATTGCCATCAGCATCNATTTNCAGAAANGTGGNCTCNCNGATTTCAAGCGCGGANAGGAGTCCATCGCCATCCAGATCCATCTCTTCGAATTTGGCCATGCCTCGTTCTTGCATCTTGGCCTGCGTTTTGGCGACCTGCTCGGCCGTGGGATCTGGCCGGTCANTCTGGCCGNGACCTTTCCTTTTGCGACCGGGCCGTCGACCTTNTGGCTTGCCTGCAAGAAACTCTTCCAGTGACACGAGCCCATCCGCATCGCTGTCAAGTCGCTCCACCGGATTCCTGCCGTTCTTCAGGAACTCCTCGAAGCTGATACTGCCGTCGCCACTGGTATCCAGACTATCAAACATCTGCTGAGCGTGTTCGCCAGGCTGAGCGCTGCTCAGGATGCTCCAGCCAATGAGCCCGATGCCGGTAAGTAAAGAGAGTTTCTTCATGTTTAGTCTCCGGGTTTAGTGCTTTCAATGCTTTATACGGGGCAGTCAAAAAAAACCTTCTCATCAGAGATATAGAAATATTGATAAGTTGTGGGCAGGGTGTAAGCTTGTGAATCACTGTTATCCAGAAAACAGGACACACCATGAAAAACACTAACACTAATAAGAACAAGCATTCATCTCTCGTGTGCATTCTGTTAAGCACACTACTGTTCGCTCTGCCGGGACAAGCTCAGGACTATGTGCTGGACCCAGGCTGGCCTAAACCTCTGCCAGAGGGTATCGAATGGGGACAGGTCCCCAATGTCACGATAGATGAGGAGGGCTATATCTACGCCTTTCATCGTGCTGAACCGCCTGTACTCAAGTTTGACCAGCAAGGCAACCTGTTGGATTCATTCGGTGGCCCGCAATGGGTGGCGCTGCCCCATGGATTCCGTTTGACGCCAGATGGAGATATCTGGACCACCGACTTTCAGCGCCAGCGCGGTCATACCATTACCAAGATTGATATTGACGGCAATATCCTCTTACGCCTTGGTGCCCGTGGTTTTGCTGGCGCTGGCCCCAATACCTTCAACGGACCAGCGGATGTGGCGCAGGCTGAGAATGGAGACTTTTTTGTCGCTGACGGTCACTGGAACAACCGCATCGTCAAATTTGATAAAAATGGGCGCTACCTGATGGAGTGGGGTAAGAAAGGCAGCGACGCTGGAGAATTTAATGTGCCCCATACTATCCTTATCGATCGTCGGGGGCGTGTATTTGTTGGCGATCGCTCTAATGAGCGAATCCAGATCTTTACCCAGGATGGCGAGTACCTGGCGGAATGGGATCAATTCGGACGTCCCAGCGGCATGTTCATCGACCACAACGACATGCTGTATGTGGCTGACTACGAAAAGCTGCACGGCGTTACCTACGGTAATGCCGAGGACGGCACGGTGCTGGGCTTCATCGAGGGCTCTGAGCCCGAGGGCGTGGTGGTGGATCTGGATGGCAATGTCTATACCGGTGAGGTGACCGGTGGAGACAGCGGCGAGGGCAGCATTATACGCAAGTTCATTAAGCAATAGGTCGTCATTCGGGACCCTGGTACCCAGCTATCAATGAGTCGGACGACCTTTGGTCGTCCGATACCTCGCACCGAGGCTCATATAGGTCTAATTCCGATAATTCTGTTAGAATCCCGCCTCTCTCACGCAGGTGGATGCCCTTAGGGCATTGGCTGACACTGGTATGGAGCCTGGTAAGCATCATGGAACTGGCTGAAGAAGAGTTGGGCGAAAATCATCTGGACGAGAAAGAAGTCGTCGATGTGGTGGTGCGCTTCGCTGGCGACTCCGGTGACGGTATGCAGCTCACTGGTAACAATTTTACTCAGGCCACTGCGCTCTACGGCAACGATCTTTCAACTTTTCCCGATTTTCCCGCCGAGATCAGGGCGCCGGTAGGCGCCACCTTTGGCGTATCTGCGTTTCAGATTTATTTTGGTGCTGAAGATGTCACCACCGCCGGTGATGAGCTGGATGTGCTGGTTGCCATGAATCCCGCTGCACTGGTGACGAATATCCATAATTTAGTAGGAGGCGGGTTGTTGATTGTTGATAGTGGTGCTTTCACCGCCAAAAACCTGACCAAGGCCAAGTACGTGTCGAATCCTCTTGAGGATGGTTCCCTTGCTCGCTATCGAGTACTGGACATCGACATATCGAAACAGGTGCTGAGCGCGGTTGAGCTGTTTGGTTTGGGTCACAAGGCCGCATTGCGCTGCAAAAATATGTGGACGCTGGGGCTGGTCATGTGGTTATTCGACCGGGATAGGGCCCCTACTGCAGAGAGCCTTAAAGCGAAATTTTCCAGCAAGCCGGAAATAGCCGACGCAAATATCGCCGCGCTCAATGCAGGTCACGCCTATGGTGACACAGCAGAGCTGCCGGTAGGTATTCATGTGTATAAAGTGCCGAAAGCGAAAGTGGTACCTGGCACTTATAGAAATATCACTGGGACCACGGCGCTGGCTTGGGGACTGATAGCTGGATCTGAGTTGGCGGATATCAACTTGCTGTTCGCATCCTACCCAATTACCCCGGCATCCAACCTGTTGCATGAGCTGGCGAATCGAAAACAATTTCGGGTGAATACTTTTCAGGCCGAGGATGAAATTGCAGCAGTTTGCGCTGCTATGGGTGCGTCTTTTGCGGGTTCGCTGGGAGTGACTTCTTCGGCGGGGCCGGGTATTGCGCTTAAGGCCGAGGGTATGGCATTGGGTGCCGCGTCTGAGCTGCCTCTGGTCATAGTGAATACACAAAGAGGTGGACCTTCCACTGGTCTGCCAACCAAGACAGAGCAATCTGATCTAAATATGGCGCTCTACGGTCGTCATGGCGATACGCCGATGCCGGTGATTGCGTCATCGACGCCAGCAGATTGCTTTGACGTTGCCATTGAAGCAGTGCGACTTGCTATCAAATACATGACGCCGGTAATGCTGCTGTCAGATGGTTACCTGGCCAATGCGGCTGAGCCATGGAAGATTCCAGACACTGAAAAATTTGAGTCATTCTCCGTGCAGCATTACGCTGACCCTGAGGAATTTAAGCCTTCTATCCGTAATGATGACACCCTGGCGAGAGTTTGGGCCAAGCCAGGAACACCAGGCATGGAGCATCGAATCGGCGGCATTGAGCGCAGTTTTGATACCGGTGACATTTCTTATGACCCGGCTAATCACCAGAAGATGACGGACCTGCGTCACGACAAGGTGAAGGGCATTGCCAATGACATACCGAAGCAAGAGGTCTGCCTCGGCAGCGAGTCTGGAAAATTGGTTGTTGTAGGTTGGGGTTCTACCTTCGGTGCGATCCATCAGGCGGTTAAGCGCGCGCGCCTGGAAGGTCTTGATGTCTCTCATGTGCACGTGCGCTATCTGTCGCCTTTGCCGCGCAATCTTGGTGATCTGTTGCGAGGATTCGATCAAGTATTGGTTCCAGAAATGAATGCCGGCCAGTTCTTGCGTTTGCTGCGTTCGGAATACCTGATCCCTGCAGATGGGCTAAACAAGGTAGCAGGGCAGCCATTTAAAATTGGTGAAATACTGGCGGCGATACATCAGAAGATTTCGAATCAGGATGTTGATACTGATCAGCTGGGAGCGTCCAGGAAGATGGCTTCATGAGTCAGGCGATTCCTACTCTTACACTTAAAGACTTCGCTTCGGACCAGGAAGTGCGGTGGTGCCCTGGCTGTGGCGATTATGCGATCCTGAAGACCATCCAGAAGCTGATGCCGGATCTCAATCGCCCCCGCGAAAATCAGGTTTTTGTATCCGGTATTGGCTGCTCCTCTCGATTTCCGTACTACATGGATACCTTCGGATTTCACACAATTCATGGCCGCGCACCGGCTGTTGCAACTGGTGTGAAGCTGGCCAATGAGGATCTGGACGTTTGGGTGATTACCGGAGATGGTGATGGCTTCAGTATTGGCGGCAATCACATGCTGCATGTCTTGCGCCGCAACGTTGATCTACAGATATTGCTTTTCAACAATGAGATTTACGGGCTTACCAAGGGCCAGTATTCCCCAACTTCTCAGCCCGGTACCCGCTCACCTTCATCACCAGAAGGCTCTATCGATGCACCGCTATCACCCTGCGAAGTTGCATTAGGAGCAGGCGGCACTTTTATCGCACGCTCCATAGACACCGAGGCAAAACATCTCTCGGCAGTAGTGAAAGCTTCGCACGCACACAAGGGGACAGGATTCGTTGAGATTCTGCAGAACTGCCCAATTTATAACGATGGTGTATTTGAGCAGGTAAAAGACAAGAAGCTCGCGCAAGACTTTCGTGTCGAGGCGGTTCACGGAGAACCGCTGCTCTTTGGCAAGGTGAAGGAAAAGGCTATTTCATTAAATCGCAACACGCTTTCGCTGGAAGTGATTGAGTCGGCAAATAATGCAGATCGCATACTTGTTCACGATGAGACCAATCGAGTGCTCGCGCAACTTCTTGCAGCCATGTCAGGCCCTCATTTTCCGGTGGCCGTTGGTGTGCTCTACAGTGAAGCCAAGAGTACGTTTACAGCAGATACGGCAGCCCACCTGCAACAGGTTCGAAGTAGCAGTGGAAATCTCAAAAATTTGCTGCATAGTGGACACACTTGGCAAGTGAAATAGTTACTAATCTGACCATGGCGTTATTNCTCGCATTTTGACTAACCTGCCGACAGGGCAGCCCATTAATCTACGACAACATTCTGGAAACCATTGGCGAGCCCCCTATCGTTCGTCGAAATCCTGCATCGATTTCTGAATTATCCGTTTCAGGTCAAGTTTACTTACCTCGATTCGATGCCCCGCAGTCCCAGCGGCAAGTATGAGAATTTCTTGTGCTTGCTTGACGCTTGATTTGTNCCCGAGTTGAATTCCATTGAGAGCACGACGCTATGGCCTTGATTGTTGTAACTCGGCANCAGCATGCGCTGGCGTTCGGCATATTGGTGGTATTGATCGATTCCATCAGCTTCGGAATCATCCTGCCGGTCATGCCGCAGCTCATTATCAGCCTTAGCGATGTGTCACTTTCAGAAGCTTCCCGAATCGGCGGCTATCTGATGTTCACCTATGCGGTGGTGCAGTTTTTTGCCGCGCCTATTCTTGGTAATCTCGGCGACCGCCTCGGAACGCGACCCGTGCTGTTATTTTCCCTGTTAGCCCTGTCCTCTGACTATNTNCTGATGGCGAATGCACCGACTTTGCTGTGGCTTTTTNTGCCAGGCTGATAGCGGGCANNTCCANTTCCACCTTTGCGCTTTCCTATGCCTGCGCCACNGATATCACCCCGGAGGAGAAGCGAGCCCAGCGCTTTGGCATGGTCGGTGCTGCGTTTCGTGGTGGTTTTGTTCTGGGCCCCGTTATCGGTGGGTTCCTAAGCGAGTTTGGTGAGCGCGTGCCGTTCTAAGCAGTGGCTGCCCTGGGACTCACTTATGTCGTGTATGGCAATTTCGTTTTGGGAGAATCTGTGAACAAGGAGAATCGCCGACCGTTCGAGCTTAAGCGTTTAAACCAGTGGGAGCCATGGTGCAGATAAAGAAGTATCCTGTGGTCATGGGGCTCGCGTTTGCGTGCTTCCTTTACATGATTGGCCATATGTTTCTGCCCAGCACCTGGACCTACTGCACCATGGAGAAGTTTGACTGGTCGGAAAGCCAGCTTGCCTTATCGCTGGGATTTGCCGGTGTATTCATCATCCTGGTTCAGGCGTTCTTGATACGTTGAGCTATTCCCACTTTTGGTGCCTTTAAGGCCGGAGTGTTCGGCATGCTGGCGATAATTATTGGTTTTTATGGCTAAGCCTTCTCCAGAGTCGGTTGGCAGATGCATCCCTGGCNCGCTATTGCCGCGCTNTCGGGGTTTGTGACAGGCCATTATNACCAGCCAGATCGCCGCTAACGCCCAAGGAGAATTGCAGGGCGTATTCAGCAGCGTGAATTCGATTACTTCCATTATTGGACCTTTGGTAATGACCCAGCTGTTCGCGGCCTTTACTGCGCCCTCGGCCCCGNCCTATTTTCCTGGTGTGTCGTTTTTAGCCGCAGCAGTGCTGAGCGCGCTGTGCCTATGCATCTTCATCCCGCTAGTGCGGAGCCACCAGTCCACCGCACTGGGTAAGGCCTNAACCGAGTTGCGCTGCTTACCGCGACAATTCTCACTCAGGGCTTTTAAACAGCTTTCTGGCGTCAGTTTTTAGCGTTATACCGGTTTCACGCAACGGCAGCCAATTCCTCTGAAGCCCCTGTATTTAGTAGCGTTTAGCTTGACACTACTATCTCTGAATGGTTATATCTCAGCTCCTCCGGGGGAGTATTTCTAATTAAAGCAATAAAGGTAGACCTATGAANATTCAATGGCTGCTCATAGCAATCGCAGTGCTATTCGCTGGTTGTTCTCCGACTGAGACAACTACTGATACCCAACCTGCTTCGGNGGCNGCNGCGGCNNCCGCCAGTGACGGGATTCCTCGCACCCCAAGCGGTAAGCCAGATTTCAACGGCATTTGGCAGNCGATGATGAATGCCAACGACAATCTCGAACCAGCCGCGCCCAAGGCAGCTTATCAGCTGGTTACTGGTGACTTTGTTCCGGTACCACATCCTGATGTAGTGGCAATGGGTGCCGCCGGTGCTGTGCCAGCAAGCTTCGGTGTTGTTGAGGGTGGCACAATCCCTTACAAGCCCGAGGCATTGGCCCGTCGGGATGAAAATGCCGCTAACTGGCTGGCAAATGATCCTGAAGTGAAGTGCTACATGCCCGGCGTGCCGCGCGCGACCTACATGCCGCACCCATTCCAGATTTTTCAGAGTGAAAGTGCATTCTTTATCGCTTACTCCTTTGCCGGCGCAGTGCGTAATGTATTCCTGGATGATCCGGGTCCAGCGCCGCTGGATTCCTGGATGGGTCAGTCTTACGGCTACTGGGATGGCGATACCTGGGTAGTTGAAGTGACTGGCCTGGACGATCGAACTTGGTTTGATCGGGCAGGCAACTATCACACCTATCAGCTCAAGGTCACCGAGCGCTACGACATGGTGAGTGAAAACGTCATCATGTATTCAGCGACCATGGAAGATCCCGAGATCTTCGAACGTCCCTGGACTATCAACATGCCTATCTACCGTCGCCTCGAAGAAGGCTATGAGTTGCCGCAATTCAAGTGCGTCGAATTTGTAGAAGAGATGATGTACGGTCAGTATCGCAAGGGCGGTGAGTTCGAACAGCGGCTGCGCCAGGAAATGCTTGAGGAGGCGCAGAGCAACTGATCGTTTCATGATTCAGCGGCGCAATTCCAGCAGGTTTGGAGTTTCTGCCGCTGATTCGTTAAAATGAGTGAAATTCCGGTGTAATTGACTTCCTCAGGCGCGATAACTCGTGTAAAANTAAGTAATTACGTTAAGCCGCTGATTAATACAGCACAGAATTGAATAGGGAGGTCGTTTAGCAAGCAGCCAATATGGCTAATTTGAAAACGGCTAACTTTAACGAAGGGGTAAATCTATGAAAGCAAAACTTCTGGCTCTAGCCGCAGTGACCGCAGTTGGTGTGGTAGCGATCAAGCCACCAGCAACAGCACACCATGCGTTTTCCGCTGAATTTGATGCCAACCTGCCGGTTCGTCTAGGTGGTCCGATTACTCGTGTTGAGTGGATTAACCCACACACCTGGATTCACCTGGATAATAACGATCCTGAGGCTACTCGCGATCCCGGTCCCTGGATGGTTGAAGGCGGCACTCCCAACACCTTGCTGCGNCGCGGCATTAACCGTAACTCGTTGGTCCTGGGTACAGACATCGTAGTGACTGGCTACCAGAGTAAAGANCGTCTGTGCGAGCCAACTTGCCGCGCGAATGGTCGTGACATCACTTTCCCAGATGGGCGTAAGCTGTTTATGGGATCTTCAGGAACAGGTGCCCCACGCGATGGGTCTGATGTGACTGAACAGTAACTAGGTTCTACTTAGTTTCACAAAAGCCCGGTTATTACACCGGGCTTTTTTTGTCCTTCGACGCGGTGAGCAACGTCACGAAAAATTTGGACGTCCAGTTTCGACGCTGTCCGCAGTCAGTGGACTAGCTTGAATGTAGCTAATGCCGTTATTTTGCTATTCCACCACCGGATCTAACACCCGCGTAAAATCACCCCCATCTCTGAATACGGTCGAATCTACGAAGAACCCCGATGCGTGCAGTTTTACGGTGACGGTGCGAGAGCCACGGTTTTCCCAGAACCACCCGTGAATGCCGGTAAAAGGAGCGTGGAAAGCACCAGAGCTTTCGCTAGCGTTCCCCTGCTCATAGCTTTCAGCATACTCTTCGCCAAGGCCAGCTGGTTCGGCGTGCATGTCGTAGTACACCTCCGCATCAGTCTGCCAACTAAACACCATGGCGGCATCTAGGTCTAATGTGTATTTGTACTCGACTGATTGAAAGGGTCCCAATTCAAATTCCACATAATCATTGCGGTGAGCAATCAATTGTTCTTCGAATGGATTCTCGTCTGCTGACAGGGCGGTTAAGCCAAGCAACCTTCCGGTACCTAGCGGATCGACGCCGAACTCAGCAGGAAAAATAGCAACCACTAGCACAAGGGTGCCAACCCCAAGTGCNGCGGCAGTCGCGATCAATATCGTTTTTAGTGATGGGGCTTCGGTGTTATCGGGTGAGTGCAACTNGGATTCTCCTGNTGCTAGCGCTAGTAAGGCGATTGCAGTAAGTATGCGCTGAGTTGATAGCCGGCAAGCAAGAAACCACCGGTCATGAGGACCGTATTGGTAGCAAATGCGTGCCTTAAATAACTGGCGCTATTGCGCCAGATACTGAGTACGATAAGAACTGCTGATAAAGCCAGTATTTGGCCTATCTCTACTCCGACGTTAAAACTGACGATGTTGGTGACCAGACCATTGTCAGAAATCGTAAACTCCTGCAGCTTGGTTGCCAGTCCGAGGCCGTGAAACAAGCCGAATACAAACACGGCGATCTTGGTATTTGGTTCCACACCGAACACCCGCCTGAATCCATCCATGTTTTCGAAGGCNTTGTAAACAATCGACAGGCCAATAATGGCATCGATTAAGTAGGCATTCACCTGCAGGTTCGCNAGCACGCCTAATAGCAGGGTGATGCTGTGGCCTAGCGCGAATAAGGTGACGTACTCCACTACATGTTTNGGGCGGTACAGNAAAAATATCACNCCAACCAGGAACAGTAGGTGATCATATCCCGTGACCATGTGCTTCGCGCCAAGATAAATGAATGGGCCTACAGCAGGCCCGTCGATGGCCTGCACGAAATTGGCATCAGACCCTTCGATAGTGTGACCCAAGGCGACGACAGGCAGCAAGCTCAATAGCAGCGTGCTGAGGCAGCGCCAAANCATTGCTGTGNCTGNCCTNTCTGTCCGTCGCATTGTGCTAGTCAGCCGCTTCGTCGAAGCGATTCAGGATATCGGGGTTATAGGCCTGGTGACAGGCGGTGCAGACGCTGTACAGTTGGGCTCCGGCCTGAAAGAACGCTTCCTTATCCTGTGCCGCAGCCGCCTCCATGGCCAACACGCCGGCTTCACTGAGGCCCTGGGAGTAGATTATCCAGGCGTCGCTGTCTTCGGCACGGCCCGGTAATGCCAGCATATTGCCAGACTCCACAACGATAGCTGCCTGTGACCTGACGTAGGCCCAGCCGTCATCGGTAGTGGGATAAAGCTCCTCGTAGCCAGAGGCATCCAAAACCCAGCCTCCAGATGACCAGAGGATGTCGGAGGCAGGTTCAAGNACTAGNGACATGATCTCCGTCATGTCCAGTTCGGTGTTGTAAGCGCTGGAGGCAGTGGATACTGAGTCTTCCTCAGGGCTTGAACATCCTGTTAGCAGCACGAGGCCAAGGCTGATGAGAAGTGATCGGCCGATCTTGTTGGGCATAACGATGTATCCTTATTCAATGCGGTTTCGGCAAGGTGCTGCCCGAATAATTCAGGAAGCTGCTACGATGCGGAAAGTGTCTCTAAGTNTGCCTTAAATTGCCTGTATAATCCACTGGCAAAAGCGGACTTCCATTCCTAAGGTACTGGTAATGTTAAATAAATTGCAGATTTCACGCGCGCTCCAGGCGCTCCTTTTTACCCTCTTGCTAACGNTGGGCGGGCAGGCCCGTGCTGAAATTCTTGTTCAGGAAACGCCAGATGGGGGGCTGCAGCCACGTCTGGTGCAGGCAGCAGATGGAGGTATCCATTTGCTATATTTTAAAAAGCGCCTGAATCGCCCTGCGGCCCGCGAGGGAAATCTCTACTATCGCGAGTATCTGCTCGAACAAAAGCGCTTTGGCCGAGCGATAAAAGTTTCCAGCCAGGCCTTTAATTTGCAGACAGTAGCCATTTCCCGAGCTGCAATGGCGATTGGTGAAGACGGTCGCCTGCATGTGATGTGGTACCTGGCACGAGAGGCCGAGTATTTTTACGCNCGATCAAATTCAGACCGCAGTCAATTTGAGCCACAGCAGTCCATGGTTGAAGAGTTTAGGGAAGGCATAGATGCTGGCGGCGACATTGCGGCATTCGGTTCGCAGGTGGCGATAGTGTGGGGTGCGGGTGAACTAACCCAAGAAGCTGAACGCACCATGTTTGCCCGTTTCTCCCATGACTCAGGATCTAGCTTTGGTGAGGAACTGCGAGTTAGTGATCCGGCCCTCGGTGCCTGCGCTTGCTGTTCGCTGGCAGCTGAGTACCTCAATGAAGATACGTTGGTGATTGCGTACCGCTCGGCAATCGACGGCATCGGGCGGCACATGCAAATTCTGACATTAAATGGTGTCTCCGCTGAACCTCCGCTAGGACAGTATCAGTCACTGCAACCTTTGCAACATTGGGAAGCCACATTCTGTCCCTTAAGCACTAATGACATCGCTGTGTCTGAAAAGGACGAGCACTGGATTGTGTTTGAAACAGAAGGGCGGATTGTAGAAATGAATCTTTTGAACCCCGACAAGATTACCCTGGCAGGTGATCCTTTTATTGAAACCCGGCAAAAAAATCCGACGCTTGCGTTCAATCCGCAGGGCGAAAAGTTAATCGCCTGGGGTGAGGCCATCAGCCACAGTCGCGGTGGTCGTCTGAACCTGCGNTTNTTTGATGCTGAAGGTAAAGTGACGGACTATGAGCTAGAGGAAGAACTGCATATCGTAGATTTCAGTTTTCCGACTGCAGCCGCCTTGCCAGACGGCGATTTCCTCGTGCTTCACTGAAGGCTTGGGTTGCTGAGGTTGACTTTAAGTCGCTGCTGCAAACGCACCGCATTCTCTATTTCCAGTCGTCGCCATTGCAGATCGGTTTCCCGCTGCAGGCGATTCCGACTCTGATCTACAGAATTAATTACCGACTGTCGCAAGTTATAACTGTCGCGTTCCGTTTGATTCAGGCCGTTCGACACGATGCCTAATCCTGGCTGCCGGGATCCATACTGAATTGCCGCGAAAGCTTGCGCCACATGCTGGGTGCGATTTATCAGCGCCTTGTTGCCGCAGGCATACTCCACATCCAGCAAGCGTGTCAGGGTTAGTTGTGCGCCGTTTTTATCATNGCTGGCAGCATTATTGGAGACTAACTGCTCTCGCCAAATCACCAGTGGCTCGCACAGTGCCTGATAGATTGAGAGCTGTGCTGTACTTATAGACTCNCGAAACTCCTTGCAGGCTTTGCTGTCGCTGGGGTCAGCAAGGCAGAGCCTGGCTGATTTATCGAGGCGCACAAGATACGATTTCGCCGCAGCAATCTGGGTGTCCAGGTCTATAGCTGGATCAGTGTCCAGAGCAGACTGCGCGGTACTGGACATGGCATGGCAAATTAGAAACAAGACGGATGCCGCTGAGTACGAGTACCCAACCAGCCTCGACTTTCTGTGTTTACTCGTAGAGCTCAAATCTCTTGTCCCATTTCTTGAAGCGTTTGCGACAGTATTTGTGGAGTTGCTCGGGCTCGGCAAAGAAATACTCGCTTGCGTCTGCTATCGACTCGTCGTACTCGCAGAAATCGTTTGAATATTCTCGGCATACCCAGGGGCGGGTTTCATAGATGCCGCAGACACCACCCGGTAGCAGATGCATGCAGTTGGCCTTGATATGCAGAAACCAGCCGTCGGCATCTTTAAAGATATTAATATTCTCGTGCGAGACTTGCCAGGCTAAATGATCAAAGTCTTCCTTGGATTTGGGCGTAGGAATCTTTTGATTAATCGAATTGCAGCAGATGGATTTTGTGCATTTCGAACACTTCCCATCGATTGCGACCTTGCCTGCACTTACAGCTTTTACCAGCTTGATTGAGTCATCCTCAGCATTCATATCCTAACCACGTCGAGGTGAAGAATTGGTGCAGTTGCCGTTTCCCTCCAGCATTCTAGCATTGCATAACTGTTTGCATAAAAGTCTTAGTTAAGCTGCACAGTTGAGGGACTGNCGCTTTACATTTTCGGATTGTGTCAGGAGAATGGGAGATCGATCAAGCCTCTCAAACTGGAGCTTAAGCGAGGCTATATCATTACAATAAATGAACCTGAGCCGACCATCAGAATAAAAACCGGAATGTTTGTTATGTCACGCCCGCGACTTTTTAAATTACCGCTTTTTGCAATTACAGTTCTGGTTTTGCTGACCGCTTGCTCGACCGAAGAAACTGTTATCACGGCGGGCACTAATTTCGCAGACGCCAGCGATGCACAGCTGAGCTTGCGCGCCATTTCCACCAAGCCCTGGCTGGTCACTGGTGGCGATGTATTGATCGAACTCAGAATTACGGAAAATCTCAGCGCTCAGACTCTGTCGCTTGAGCTCAATGACCTGGATGTAAGCACACAACTGGTTCGGGTGAGTTCACAGCTGCAGCAGATTCTGCTGTCCGACTTGCCGCTGGGCGATAGCGTGCTGCGGGCAGAGCTATCAGGCGGCCTGACGCAGCAACTGCGCCTGACTAATTATCCTATCAGCGGGCCGATTATATCCGGAGAGCATGAGACCCCATTCTTTTGTCAGGCCAGCGATTTCATCACAGCCACAGGCGCGCCACTAGGGCCGTCCACAGACAGTAGCTGCTCCGTCCCTACACAGGTGGATTATGTTTACTGGTCCGCTGACGAAGAAAATTTCAAACCTTATGTGCTGGCATTCGACAGCTTGCCACCAANTGATGTTGCCCAGTTCATTGATGAGTCGGGCGATAGCATTCCTTTCATCGTTCGCGTGGAAACCGGTGTGGTCAATCGTGCCATCTATGAAATCGCCATGCTGCATGATCCCGCTGAACCTGCGCCAACTCCCTGGGTGACCAGCGCAGGATGGAACGGCAAGCTAGTATACACGCACGGCGGCGGCTGTCGCAGTGGCTGGTATCAGCAGGGTAGAAGCACGGGAGGAGTGCTGCGGGAAGGCTTGCTGGCACGAGGCTATGCGCTGGTGTCCTCTTCATTAAATGTCTTTGGTCAAAACTGCAATGACTTGCTCGCTTCCGAAACTCATATCATGGTGAAGGAGCGCTTTATCGAACATTACGGTGAGCCGGTCTATACCATCGCCACCGGTGTTTCCGGGGGCTCCTACCAGTCACATCAGACTGCGGACAACTACCCGGGTGTGTTTGATGGCATTATCGTTGGCCTGAGTTTCCCTGACGTTACGTCTGCTACGATTTTTACTCTCGCCGATGCCAGGCTACTGCATCATTACTTCAATGATGTTGCACCNGATACCTTCTCCGAGGAAGAGCAGCGCTTGGTCTCAGGTTTTGGTATCTGGGACTCTATTGCCAACCTGGCGCGCGGTGCGGCACGACTTGATCCAATATTCGAACCCAGTGCTGAATTGGAGCAGCAGGGTGGAGAGGTTTCTGTTACCGCGCTGGAAGCCTTGCGCTATGACTCCACTAATCAGAATGGCGTGCGCGCCACGGTGTACGATCACACCGCCAACGTCTATGGAATGGTTCCTGGCACTCGCATCGCACGCCGCCCTTTGGACAATGTAGGCGTTCAATATGGCTTGGCGGCGTTGAATGATGGTGGCATTACAATGCGGCAGTTTCTCGATTTGAATCGCGACATCGGGGGTTTTGATCGGGATCTTAACCATGTACCAGAACGACATCAGGCCGATCTAGAGGCGGCGCGTAGTGCCATTGAGTCGGGTCGTATTCTTGATGGCGGTGCTGGTCTAGCCGCTACCCCAGTGATTGACTACCGAAGCTATATGGACGCCAGGGAAGGGGGTGACATTCATATGATTGTGCACCAGTTTTCTACTCGCCAGCGCCTGATGAAGGCGAATGGACACGCTGATAACCAAGTAATGCAGGTGGGCGGGCGTTGGGGCTTCACTGAGGATGAGCCCGATCTCGGTAACTTGTTCTCTGAAATGGACCGCTGGCTGATGGGAATTAAGGGTGACTTTTCAGATAGCGAACTGGCGTCCAAGGTACAAAATTACAAGCCTACGACTCTGNACGATGCTTGTTGGCAGAATGATGACGATCGCAGGAAGATTGATGAATTACAAACTTACTCTGGTGTGGGTAATTGCAACAATCTCTACCCCGCCTACTCTACACCCCGGCAAGTTGCTGGCTCGCCGCTGTCGAATGACATCGTTGCCTGCGAGCTGCGTTCCCCTGCTCGCTTCGATTATGCTGTGCAGTTTTCGGAGGAAGAGTTTGCTGAACTGCGGGAAATTTTCAGCGCCGGCGTGTGCGACTGGTCGCAGGGTGACCGCAGTGGNGCCTCNCACCAGGGTGTCTGGAAATCTTTCGGGCCTTCGCCTNTTAATCAGCTCTATTAGCCCGAGAGCAATGCTTATTCATTTCAGCCTGCAGCGGGAATCGATTGTTGCCGGGCGGATTCCTGTCCGATGCGCCAGCACTTACTTGTTGCTACTCCCCACCCGAAAAGGCTAGCGCTTATCTCTTAATCTCTAATCTCTTATTTGCCAGTGCCAGCATCATCCGGGCTTCCANGCGCTTGATTTCACGCATTAATTCCAGTTTCTGCATGTGAGTCCAGCTAATCACCTTGATAATGGCCAGGATGAAGAGGCAGACAATTATCCCGATTGTCCACATCAGNGCATCCNTCACTTCACTGGTCTCCCTGAATTGCTGAAAAGCAGTAAACGCCGATTACGAAGGTAATAAAGCCCATGGCCCACATATACCAGGTTAGCCAGGCTTGTTTGCCGTGGAAAGACATGCCGACTATTTCAAATAGCCCGGCTTCATCATCTATTTGGGCCAGCGCCTGCTGATCCTCTTCTTCTAGTGCTTTCCTGATTTCTTCATCAATGGTACTCATATCGATTCTCCGATTATTTTTTATGGTCGTCATGTCGTCATTTTAGCCAATTTGCGCGCGTAGTAGAGCCGTGACTTAACAGTGCCAGTTGGCACATCTAAAATTCCTCCAATTTCAGCCAAGCTCATTCCGTCCAGATAATACAACTGCAGAACCACCCGAATATCGGGGTCGAGTCGGGCCAGAAGTTCTTTCGCGTCGATTCTGGCGTCCGTGTTATCTACTTGCGCTGGCTCCGGAGCTTCTTCACCCAGCACCATTACTTGCCGCACCCTGATTACTTTTCGCTGCCAGTCAATGTAGCGCCGTTCCAGGATGTGAAAGCTCCATTTCGGGAACCCCGCAGGGTCGGATAGTTTCTGCAGATTCCTGCTGATGGAGACCAGCTCTTCCTGAGTTAAATCCAGCGCCACTTCCCGGTCCTGCGTACGTTTCATGGCATACACATAGAAACGCTGGTGCCACAGCTTAATCAGCGCTTCAAATGCGCTGCGTTCTCCTTGCTGGGCGCGTAATACCAGACACTCGCTGACGGACCGCTGTTTCTGGTTCAACATTTGTTAATCCTTTGCTGTAGGGTCGTGCCAGCCGGGAAACGGTTCAATGGTGCGATGAGAATGTCGCCGCGCGAATCGGGCCCAGCGCATCCCTGGTTAATTGTCGTCAATTCCCCCGTTGGACTCTGTGCGGCGGTGATTGCTAGCCGGACTGGGCTGGCCTATTATTACAGGCCTGAAAGCAGTAATTACATCAAAAATTGTATCAATAAGAACAAGGCTAACAGGCTAATTTTACTGGATAAATCTCCAGCGAAAGGCCGGGAGACAAATCATGATTCGCCGAGCGTTACCGCTGACCTTAGCTTTTTTTACTTCCGTCGCCGTAGCCCAGTCCTATGAGCCGCCGCGCACGGCATCAGGAAAACCAGACCTGCAGGGATTCTGGACCAATGCGTCCCTGACTACCATGCAGCGTTCCTCCGCCTATGAGGGTGTGGGTCTGGTGATACCCGAGGATGAGCTGCCGGAGTTCACTAATAATCATCACCAGAATGTCCGCCAGGCCACCGATGACGGCCAGGTGCAGGGTGAACTGCCGGATGGCTCAGATCTGGCGCGGGGCAGGGGTTATAACGCTTTTTGGGTAGATCCCGGCTCGCAGTTCGGCAGAGTAAAGGGTGAATCCCGTACCTCATGGATTACTTACCCTGAGAATGGTCGAATTCCGTTCTCTGAGGAAGGCTCGGAATTGCGGCGTATAGCCTTTGCGAGACGCGGTAACGATGGTCCAGAGGGACGCTCTCTTGGAGAACGCTGCATTATCGGCTTTGGCTCCACCGGTGGGCCGCCCATGAACAACGTGCTTTACAATAATATGTACCAGATCGTGCAGACTGATGATTACCTGATGATCATGGTCGAGATGGTGCATGACACCCGTATTATTCCTATNAATGGCGACCANCGTCCCGATGCGCTTGTGCCATGGTTAGGTGACTCAGTTGCTTATTGGGATGGCGACACGCTGGTGGTGGAAACTGTTAACCTGCATCCGCAGCAAGCGCCGCGCAACGCGGCGCCTCTTTCCAGGCAAGGCAAGATCGTCGAGCGATTCTCACGCGACTCAGACGAGCAGATCCTTTATGAGTTCGAAGTGAGCGATTCGATGTACTACACCGAGGACTGGCGCGGTGAGATGACGTTCAACACCACTGATACCAAGCCTTATGAGTACGCCTGCCATGAGGGTAACTATGGGTTAACCGGTATTCTTGCTGGTGCCAGAAGACTGGAGCTTGAACCGGGTTCCGATTAGAAATTAGGGCTGGGTATCCAAGACATTTTGGAATTGCGTTAATACAAGAAACCGATGGAGTTGGCCGCTGTATGTCGGCACCCTGCTCGTAGTCGTTCGTCGTTCTGGCGGTGAGTTATCGTTGGCAGTTCGTTTACTAGACTGCAATAAGTTAGTTGATCGCGACTTTTCTCGATGTCGCAGTGCTGGCGGCCTTGCTCCATCTCTGTGTCAGCGGTGTCAGGATTTTGAAAGAGAGGTTTTAAAGGTCAGATAAATGAAATCAGGCGCTGAGGGCCGAGCTCGGTGAACCTAGCCTAAATGGGAGAGCAATAGTTAGCCGCTGTCTCCTTTTTTACCATCCTGTCAGAACTGAGCCATCTCTATGAAACTGAACGATGCGGACTAGGTGATCAATGACAGGACTGCTATGGCCTCAAGACCGGCGAGAAAACGAATGTTGCCAAAGGGCTCAATGTCGCCGTAACCCGCGGTCGTGTAATTGGTAAACGAAAAATAGATACAGTCCCCCAGTGTCCCTTCGAAGTTTCCAGCAAGGCTGCNAAAGTCTCCATNATGAATCATCANCTAGAAGGCGATACCAAACAACCCGGCTTCTTATGATTCGCGCACAGATGGTGCTGAATACACCAATGATAACGCGCAGGATTTTGTAGTGAATAACCACAACTGTGGCTACGAGAAGAGTATTGATGAATAAAGAGACGAACCCCATAGGGTCAATCAGATTCATAGTTTTTGTTGCCGGGTGCGAGTTAGTGGGTCAGAGCATAGATTAGGTAGTTGATGCCTAGTTGGTAGGCTGAGTTGGCATACTGGGTAGGATACCACTGGTCATAGGTATGTTCCCATCCATCACCCATGTCAGAATTCCAGTTGATCAACACCATCACCCGTCCATTGTCATCCATGATGGCATGATTGCTCGCCTCATTCATGCCGGCCTGACCCATAACGCGCCTGCCGCCCCGCCCTGGAATCATCTGTGGGCCGTCGATGTCGTAGAAAGTGTGAAAAATTTCATGATCGGCATACAACTCCACCATTGCCCGGTCTGGGAAGATCTGCGAGAAGTCTCGGTAAAAGGCATCCCACTGCTGCTGGCCCCAAAAGTCATCAATTAGCAGGAATCCACCCCGCAGCAGGTATTCGCGCAGATTCTCAACTTCAGGAGGAGATAGCGAAAGACCGCCTCCGCGACCCATTTCCAATGCATACAGAAAAGGGTAGTCAAATATTTCTTCGTCATCAAATCGCAGCACGATGGGTTTATTCATTACCCGTACGTTAGTCAGGCGAGCGACGCCACGCAGAAAGTTTTCATCGGAGGCAGGGAAATCCGTTAGCCACGGCCCTCCGTAAAACCCTCCACCGTAGTAGCTGTCATACTGTATTCTTACGAATGCAAACTCGCCGGCAAGATCATCCAGATCCAGCAGCGCCTGCTGCGCGAGCACCGGCAGGCAAGGTGTAAGAATGGAGGACAGTAATAAAAGGGTTCGCATCATCGGCTGTGAGCACCCGAAAACGTAAGGAATTACAGTAGTTTGTATCGACAATGCCCGGAGATCAAGTTATTGTCAGGTCATCCCCAATCTGGCTTGTGAACCATGAGTCATTCTGCGCACTCCCAATTTTCAGCTTTTTTGTTACCCGGCTTGATTCTGCTGGTCGCCAGATCGTGCACTCTGATTGGCTTGCTGTGGCTTATCGCGGACTCTGGCGCGGGGGCGCAGCAGCTGGCGCGAGAGGCCTCAGAGTTGCTGCAGGACATTGAGCGTTACGAACAGCAGTTAGAAGAATATGAATCCGAATTTGGTTTTTTTGATATTCGCCTGCGGGAACCTCTTATAGCGATTGAGGCGCTCCACGCTAAGCTTGGCAATTACCCTGAGGTAAGGACCACGCAGAACCGGCGCTTGCAGCTCACTCGCGCTGCGCTGGGTTTGGAGCATCCCGATATTATTCCCCTCGTGGAAGCTATGGTGCGAACCGATATCCGACTCAGTAACTGGATAGAGGTATCAGACCACCTTGAACACCTGCGCACCCTCGCCATTGCAAACTATGGTATCGATTCCGAGCAGGCCATGCTGGCGCTTCAGCGACAGGCGTCCTGGTATGAAGTACGAGTATATGTTGATGAAAACCGGGAGCGCGCGGATAACTTCATGGAGGCCAGAGATATCTATGAAAAACTGCTTGACCTTGCAGAGGACAAGTATGGCGAGGGCGATCCACGGCTAGTGCCCTGGCTAAATAGACGCGCCTACAGCCTCTACCAGCAGGTGGCCGGGTTGAACGTCGATAGCCCAGTGGCCATGGATATGATCCAGGAAACTGTCCGCAAGGATGGGCCGGCGCGTCTAGAAACTTCACGGATNAGAGGCTTCATTAATCCGATTTCGCCCGGCGGAATTAACCGTGTCATACCCGTTACAGAAAAAGGGGAGCCGGTAGGTGTTGCCTATTTACGTCTGGCCAATGGCTTCATTAATGACATCGAAGACATTGCCGAAGCACTGGGCGATGCAGAGATGGCAGCCATGGCCCAGCTCTATCATGGTGATTATGCCTATTTGCAGGGGCGCTCCATTGGTCGGAGTGATTATCGGGAGGCGAGGGAAAAACTGCTGGCCCTAGGCATTGAACCAGAGCGACTCGATGCCTTCTTTGGTCGCCCCATGATAATTCCGATTCCTGTCTTTTATTCTAGCTTTAGTGACTTGGAGGCATATCAGCGTAGCGGTTCCGAACTGCCACTAGTGGGCGAAGTTGATGTTGCCGAGGATGCCGATCCCTGGGAGACGCCTATCCATCTTGGGCAATTCAGGGCGTGGGAGCAGGGGCTTGCCTCCATCCCGCTGCCGCAGCCCGTTGATGGTTTGCTGGAATTCCAGACACCTTTGTATTCGGTAGACGTGAGNTTTCGCATCAACAGCNGAGGTAACANNTCTGGCGTCAAGGGTTTGGGCATTGAGCCAGAGGATAGACGAGCCCGCAGTCAAGCCGTTCGGGCTGTGCGNAATTTACAGTTCAGGCCTGCCCTGTACGGCAACCGGGCAAAGCCGCGAGATCACGTGGAATTGCGCTACCAGATAGTCAATGAATCAGAATAAACGCCTTGTTTAGCCAGTCCTAACCCGCTTATGATCGNAANCCAAACGGCTTATCAAGGCCGTGGGTGNTCAATCCGTACAAGCCAACAGACAACTTTCATGCAGACGTTTTTACAATACATGATTTTGCGATAAAACAGCGATTTTGNGATAAAAGGGAGAGCAACATGATTTTAGGGGCAATACGCATTTCGGCCCAGATTAGGGTCTTTTCAATCACAGTCATCAGCCTGCTGCTAGCTGCCTGCGCCAGCACCCCAGCGTTTGATCTTGAAGCCGTACAGGCTGCTGAGATCATTAATCTGCGCGCCCCAGAGGGCGCAACCCTCTCAAGTGGTCAGCCCACGGCAGCGCAACTGGGCATTGCCGCCCGCTCTGGCGTGCGCCATGTGATCAATCTGCGCACGGCGGGGGAAGAGGTGGCTTTCAATGAGAGTGAAGTCGCAGATTCACTGGGGATGGAATACCACTCAATTCCCGTGGCAGGGGGTGCTGGCATTAATGCCGACAATGCCCAGGCGCTTGCAGACATCCTGGCGGACCTGAATGGTGAGCCAGTCCTTATTCACTGTGCCACGGGTAATCGGGTAGGCGGTTTGATGGCTTTGTCATCCTTCGCGGATGGCGCCAGCGTTGATTCTGCGGTCGCGGAAGGGGCGCGTTGGGGTATGACTTCAGAGCGACTGCAGGCCATCGTGCGAGAAAGCCTGTCGGACAATTAATGCGGCGGGCCAGTTTAGATGCCGCGAACAGGTTTTATCGGTCTTGCAATCAGACTGAATACACCTTCGAAATTTTCGATGGGGTATTGTTTGAGAGATTCCATATTTTTAGCCTGAGATCCTGATCTGAAGCGCGAGTCTTCCTACTCTGCAAAGTGGAGCCGTTGCATGATAGTNATGGGGAATTCACTANNAATGTATAANCNNGTAAAAGTGCGGTTTATTTGTCTNCTTNNCCGCTCCGGAGAGAAATTTTGAGTTGATCTAAGCNCTTTTGAATTCCCTGAGCAACAGATATTNCGCAGCTTATAGACGATNTGATCGGCTTCGCATCCCNGGCCAGCAGCCCAGACGCTTGCNTCGAAGCGCCGGCTTGTAGCCAATAAGTNTCTGCATCAGCTGTCTGCGCAGAAAATAGTCAAAAATTGACGTTTTCGCTGCGACTGGCGACAACGATCTTGCTAATATCGCCGCCAGCAGGGCAGGATTTTTTGAGCTAGGACGTATGATGATCAAAATGCCAATGTGGACTCTCTCAAACCAGTGGATTGCCAGATCTCACTCCACCCAGCGAATTCTGAGTGCGGCTCGTCGCGAGGGTCTTGAAAGCTGAGGAAATCCGTCTACGGTTGGTCTGACCCGGTGCTGGTGCAACATTTCTCAAGACATTTGACGCCCTGGCGGCCCTGTCTGCGCGAGAAGGGGTGCAATCCGGCAATCATTAACAAATGAACCGTATGCGCGAATTAGTCGTATCCGATGAGGGCAACCATAGACTTTCAATCGATGGCACACCAGTGGCGTGAGCTTCTGAAACTGTTAGCTGAGGAGTCAAATTGTGGTGCAGATGCTTAGCAACGACTTGAAGGCGCAGGTCGTAGATCAAATAATCGATCTAGATATTCAAACGGGAATCAGAAAAGCCGCTTTCGATGAGTGGTTCGGTGCCCTCAAGCAGTGCTTGATGGATAAAAATGGCAGCCGGGCAGCGGCAGCCATAACCTGATACTTAGGCGCCTTAGGCATAGCGGTAATGGAAGCATTCACAGCAGGGCATGCCGATTCAGTTCGGCAGGCCGGTCGATAAAAAGAGATGTCGGGTGGGCCGTCGCGATGGCGCGGTTGAACCATCAGGGAAAATTAAGGCAACAGGAGCTCTGAAATGAAGCGTATTGTATTACCCATNGTCATCNTGNTGGGGTGTCTTCTGGTATCGAGTTATCTCATACGCAATCCCACCACGGTGGAAGAAGCCGCCGTGGAGATAATTCCAGTTTCAGTGCGAGTCGCTGAAGTTAGCCTTGAATCAGTGGAGCTGGTGGTTGGTTCGCAGGGCAAGGTGGAGGCGGCTCAAACGGTAAGCTTGTCTGCGGCAGTCGCCGGCCCAATCGGGTGGATCTCTCCGAGCTTGGAATCAGG
>NYWC01000034.1 GCA_002684935.1 Gammaproteobacteria bacterium | reverse complement strand
GACTCAACATGTCACGTCGACCAGTCTCTGGATTGAACATCTCAAGAGCCATCGCCACTCCGCGCAGATGCATGTGGGGCTGCCAGCTGTCGATGCGAACTGGATGATCAAATGAGTGGAAACCCTGAGTCATCAAAGTGCCGTGAGGTGGAATCATGTAATCGCCACCACCATCGAGACGGTAGGCGCGAAGGTCTTGTCGGTAGGCTTCTTCTTCGTTAAAGCCGTCTTCTTCGTCGTAATACCAAATACCAACGGCAACCTGGTCATCAGGAACAGCATTGCCATCTGGGAAGTAGTGGATCTCCCACTCAACTTTTGAATTGGCCGGAGCTGCACGGCAGGCGCCTTCAGGGACCTTCTCGCCGAGCTTGCCGAAAGCAAACTCGGACAGGCGATCACTGTCTACCCACTCACCTTCTTCGTCCAGCACTTTAAAGTGAGAATTAGCATGGTGTGTTGAGCCTTGCGCAGATGCTGAGGGCAGAGTCTCTACCGCCTTTATGCAGCGACTTTCGGTGATACCTGAATCGACGACCGGTTCCCACCACAAGTCCTGACCCTGCGCCGGAACATCCCAGGCCGCAGACTTAATGATGTGATCGGGCGGACCTAAATCTGCTTGCAAGCGCCATTCACCCTTTGTTGGGTACTCTTTGGGCGGCGGCAGATCTTCAGGGTTACCCATCGGTGATCCAGCATTTACCCAAGCAACGATAGTATCGATATCTTCCTGAGCCATGCGCCAATCATTTTTAAGTTCCTGTACCCCTGTGTCCCGATCGTACTGATAGGGCGGCATNTCACGATTGGCTACCTTGAGTTGAATCAGCGGTGCCCATGGGCGCACTTCATNGTAGCTGGTGAAAGACATGGGGCCGATTTGACCAGGCTGGTGACAAATCTGGCAGTTGTCTTGGATGATGCGGGAGACTTCCTTGGCGTAAGTGGGGTGATCAGCTTCATCCTGCGCTGCAGCCAGCGTCGGCAACAGTGCCAAGGCTGAACCGAGTCCTAGTATTCGTGCAATTCTCATTTTTAGCTCCTCAACAAGCCGGGGGGTCTAAAGACACACACTGCCCGAGCGTTTAGCAGAGTAAGCCTAGCCGACATTTTGCTCATCCGAGAACGATTTTCCAAGCAACAAGATGTGACAAATTGTCTGCGCTCTTCGGCTGAACGGCGGTGAATCGGGGCTTTTTACCCACTTTTCCACGGTTAATGCAGAGGGTTTCAAATTTCAGTCATTGAATTAGTCGCCCCTTTACTATTTCAAACAGGCTGACAGGGGCAGGGTTAGCCATTTCAGGGGGTTTGCTGGAGTACAGATATTCGCGTAACTCGCGTGACAGGACAGTTAGTTCTGATTGAAGCTGATCCGGAACCCCAGAGTTAGCTCAGAAAGGAAGGTAGAGTGCTCTGAGATGACCTCCTCTGTTGCTGTCTGCCTACCCTAGCAACTTCCCATCGGGGNCTCACGCTCGCGAAATGCAGATAAGATGTGACCTGCCCTCAATAATCCTAATAAATTTATTGCTTTCCTCGTTATTGAGCCCCGAGGAAACTAATCATACTTGGAGCAACCGGTGATACGGACACTCGCTTGCAAGGAATGGCTAAGCGAGAAGGCCACGAGGTAGACGCATTTTTCAGAAACGCAGCTCAAGTAGATGCGCAGCAGAATTATCGCGTATTCACAGTCTGGAATTCTTCTGGAATAAACACCGGGTAGCCCCAGTCGCGGGCTCCTCGGCCAACGCCGTGCATTAGAATAAAATCATCCAGAATGCGTATATCTGTCGCACCATTAATTAAGTTCACAGCCCGCAGAGCTGATTGCAGATGCTCGGCCTCGAGCTGCAACACTCTTTCGTCAGGTCGGTAGTTTGCCCGCAGCCGATAATCAAGACCGGGATGGTCAGTCATCTCAATGCGACCGCCAAAGATATAGCCCACTGGCTGCGAAGCTGTCAGGTCCACCAGCGACTGCAGTGATGTGCGGTAGGCGCTGAAATCTCTGATCACTAGACGGCCAGGATAAAATGCATTGCCGGTAAACAACAGCTCCGTCCAGAAGTCGTAAAGACTCACCGCCGCGCTGTCCAGCCCCGGGGTTGGCAAAACCTGCAATACGCGACCGCCCAGGTCCAGCAACTGGTTCCCGCCCACTGCACGTCGAGCGTCTGCGTCCGGTGTTACGATAACGGTATTTGGACGATCACTGAACTGCCCGATACCAGCGGTTTGAGACTGATCCGATCCCAATGGCATCACTACCAACTCTGGGATGTCGACTCCCTGCGCNNAAGCCCACCTTTGTAACACCCTGTCTACAACTTCGCGCAGCGGAAAATACTCAGCTTCTTCGGTAGCTCCGGTATCGAGCAAGACGGCACGCTGGTTACCCATCAACAAATACATGAAAGGTGCTTCCCAATGAATCGCTGGATTTTGCCGCAGCATGTAAGTGTGCTCATTGTAGCGATGCACCTGAATGCGTACGTCAGAATTCGCCATTGCAGAAATACTGCCATGAATCCAGCCAAAACGGAGATTGCCGGGTGCTGGTGCGTCGCTCTCGAAATCGAACTGTGCCAGCGAAATTGTGCTGATCGACATGGAGAGGAAGACCACTAGTAAATGTTTAATTCCCATAGCTTATGGATCCGTTGTGTAATACCAGGGCACCTGGTTATAGATTAGAAAATCGTCGTAGGAATAGATCCCCGGAGTTTTGATCTCGTAAGTTGCCTCTACGGCCTGATCCAGCATGCCGAGCGTCATCTGCATGGGCGGCTCGTTAGGTTGCCAAGTGGTACCGATTGGATAGTCAACGCCGGGCTCACGAGTCATTTCGATGTGGTTGTTAATCAGATGCGCCACCGGATTCTCATCGGCGATGCTGCGCAATTTGCGAATGCTGGTGACCCAGGCGTCCCAATCATCCAGATAAAGGCGGCCGCGATAGAACATATCACCGGTATATAGCAGATCAGTCCAGCCGTCATAAATTGCTAGCTCAGACCCTTGATGCCCCGGTGTGCCGGTCACCACGAGTTCGCGACCGCCAAGGTCGTAAGTCACTATCTGCTGTGGGTAATTATCGATTCCCCAGAANGCCATCATTTCTTCATGGGTGAGCCCTANCATTACTGTGTTAGGACGGTCGACGAACTGGTTCCAGGCCGCATAGTGGTCGCCATGTAAATGACTGTTAGCGACAATGAGCTTAATGTTCCTCTGATTGTTTCGGGCTTGCCATTCCTGAATTATTTCATCCACTACTTCGCGTAGAGGAAACAACGCGGGTGATGAAGTCGAACCTTGGTCGATCAACATCGCAACATCATTGCCAAAAAACAAATACATGAACGCACCTTCATAGTTGATCGCCTTGTTCTCTCGCAGAACGTATGTGTGATCATTGTATGCATGCACCTGCACGAAGGGATCAGTATTATCCATGGCTGACTTGGATCCATGTATCCAATCATCGGGAAACTCACCGGACGCCCTGCCCTCGAGAGGGAATGAAAGTGCATCATCTTCAAGTGCAGAGAATGCGACATCAAACACTAGTAAGCTCGTAGCCACCAGCACTATGCCTGCCATTGTTTGAAGACGCTCACGCAGCTTATATCCTAGTTTCATATTAAAGTTACTCGCTTGATTAACCAGTAAGTGCCCACGCCGGCGATAGTAACTGTCGCCGGGCGCGACACCCGATTAGTGTATTGGCTCCAGTTTCGTAGCCAACCCACCGCTGCAAACGCTAGCAGTAAAACAGTTAACTGTCCGGCTTCAACGCCGAGATTAAAAAATAACAGGGCCGAGTAAAAATTCTCGGACGGCAAAATGAGTTCAGACAGCACCGCTGCAAATCCAAGGCCATGGAGCAATCCAAATAACGTTACTACTAAAAGCCGCCAACGAACCAAAACGCTGCTATGAAGATTATCTACCGCGACAAAGATGATAGATGCAGCAATTAAGGGCTCAACCACAGAAGCGGGAACCGCAACGATACCTAGCGTGGCCAATGCCAGCGCTAGAGAGTGAGCCACGGTAAAACAGCTGACCTGGTAGAGCAGAGTCGAAAGCCGCGTAGATAGAAAATATAAGCCCAGAACAAACACGATATGGTCAAGACCGCGCGGAATGATGTGCTGAAAGCCAACCGCAACCCAACTTAGACCGGGCACCCAGTTCTGGAATGCGAGTGCGAGACCTGCCAGGGTTGTCGAGTCAGACGCCGAAGGATTCCCATTGAGCGCAATTGGTCTGCTGCTGCGCTCGCTTGACGTGAGCAATCGCGAGACTGGTAACGGAGCTGCATAGGAGTCCACGCGAAGCAGCGCCGGCCAAGGAATCTCGAGATCGCCATCGATGCGGACTTCGAGCTCTGTGCCTTCAGGTGAGATGTTTGGATCCAGTGCGAAAACCAGCTCTGCCATCTGTGGTGTGATGGGATTCCTGATTGCATCAATTGAAACAGCATCAAGTTGCCAAGATTGAAGCCTGGCCGAGATTGGCTCGCTATCTACGGCGATCTTAATTGATCGGATAAGCTGATCAACTGCCGGTGCAATCAACTGCGCCTGCGCTCCCGCATCTGCAGTCGCCGCGCTCCAGTAAACATCTGGATTCATTAGTGATTGCCCAAGGTCGATCTTAACGCGGAGCGTTGCCTCCGACTGATTAGAGGCATCGAGGTGCAGCTCAGTCATGTTGAGAAGATGCGCGTGCGAATGAGACGAAAGCAGCGTAAGCATACCGCTTATCAAAAAGACTGGACACGCTGCTACGATCATCTCCTTTACTCTTGGAAGCGCTCTCTGGTTCTGTATTTCGAGCTCATAAGACATATAGAAATCAATGTACCGTGTCAGCGCTATGACACCCTTAGCAATCTATCGCGTAGCTTTGCCGCATTAATTACGTTGGGTGTCAGTATTTAAATAATGGCAGCAATAACCATGCCAACCAATGCGAAAGCGCCGCACCCAGCTGTATATTGATCGAAGCATATTTACGAATGCCTAGTGCTGCACTGCAATGTGATTCCTGCAAAGCAAAAATCCAGCGACAAGCCAGTGAACATTAACAAATTTTGGAATTACCGAGAGGTGCGCCGGACTAATATATTTGTCAATTCATTCAATAATCATGATGGATGCAGCACACCAGAATGTATCATTGGAACTAACAACAATACTTATTGCACCAAATTCGTGACAAACCTAGGGCAATGCGTAATTTTAGTGCAGCCTTAGCCGGTTTGAAACTACGCAGTTGCTTTGCCGGGTCGCCGCGTAGAGCAATTGTGTCGCGAGTTTCAGTTGCTTTTCATAATCAAAAAGCAGCTTGGCATCTTCTTTGCATTTTCTTGCACCTGATCCGCGTGCTGCGCTGCTGACAACCACATTTGCGCGCGAGTGGTGAAGTTCCGAGTCGTACTCCACTAAAGTTTGCGACATATTTTTATATCATCAAGGGGAAACAGATGAAAAAAAAACCATTAGTGAGTGCTATCGGGACGCTGTGCGCGACCACTTTTCTTGGCAGCACTGCAGCGATCGCACAAGAGAGCGGCATTGAAGAGGTTATTGTAACCGGTTCACGCATCGCACGAGATAATGCGACCGCAGCGGCCAGCCCAGTTGCCGTTTTGGGCGGCGACACTATTCGTACCGCAGGGCAAGCAGATCTGGGCGAGTTACTTCGCGAATCGCCCGCACTAAACAATTCACTCCCTGCGAATTTTTCCGCGATTCAGAGCGCGGGAACGACTGATTCTGATGTCGGCCTTGGATTACTCAACCTTCGAGGCCTTGGCGCCGTCCGTACTTTGACTTTGGTCAATGGTCGTCGNCACGTTGCCGGCGGTCAGGGCTCAGCGGCNGTAGATATNAACTCNATTCCCTCAGTGATGTTGCAACGAGTNGAAACTCTAACTGGNGGAGCATCTTCCGTCTATGGCGCTGACGCCGTTTCTGGGGTGGTNAACTTTATTCTTCGCGACGGCGGCGACTTCGATGGCGTTGAAGTAACAGCACAAACTGGCGTCACTGACCGCTGGGATGCTAACGAGCACTACATTTCTATCGGCACTGGCTTTGAGTTTGCAGACGGCCGGGGCGAAGCAGTGATTGCAATCGAAGGATTGACCAACGATGAGGTACTGGAGGATCAGCGATCCTTCGCCGGTCCCTATGTAGGAAATGACATAAATGCAACGCCAGCTATCGCCGCAGCTAATGGATTAAATCCGAATGCCACTCGGCTTTTTGTAACGCCTACGACGAACCCAATTTCATCTGCTCAAGGTGTATTTAACATCGCCAATGGCGATCCTTTNTATAACTCTATNAGACCCGCCATCGCTGGTGTTAAGGCAGGAACAGGCGTNCCGCTNATNCCTGGGACTCAGATCCCAGTNGCTCAGGTGGTGGACAGCCCATTCAACGGGACACCCNGGGTTTACAATCCGGGCATGCCCTCAAATGTNAATTCGGCTTATGGAATTGGCGACGGATTGCAGTCGCTTCGNCAAACNGTTTTGCCTCCCCAAGAGCGCTACTCAGTAAATTTAAATGGTAGTTTTGAGATTAACGAAAGTCTTAGATTGTTCCTGGAGTCAAAATACGCCTTTTCAGAAAATTCAAATATTCAAGGGGTGGATTTCAATGACGGTATACCAATCGCTTACGACAACCCCTATTTGTCGCCCGCCCTTCTGCAGCAGATNTCTGATCTTCAGGGCCTAGGGATAATTCCACCTAATCCTAATGATGGGAGCTTCTATGGCTTTGGCGCGAGTCGAGATAGCGACGACCTCAACGTGATGCCTGGCGATATCGTGGAACGAGAAACAGTTCGGATCGTCGCTGGTCTGGAGGGCGAAATTGATGTTGCCGACGGTATNGAGTATGAACTGTCCTTCAATTACGGATCTACCACGGTAGACACCAACAATTTTAATTTACGTTTGGAAGATCGTTTCTACGCGGCCTTAGATTCGACCATTGATCCGGCAACGGGCGAGATCGTGTGTCGNTCCAATATTGATCCTACGGCACTTCCCCCAATCGGGCCCGGCGCCTACCCGGTCCCAGTCTTTACTACCGGAGGGTTTACCCCTTTCGGGAAGTTTACCGAATTCGTTAGTTTTACNCCTGGCGCAGGGAGTGGATGCGCACCATTCAATCCGCTGGGATTTAACTCCACCACACAAGCTAACGCAGACTTCGTATATGTGGATGCTCTTGACATTTCGGAATTGGAGCAACGCGTAATTTTTGGTTCGCTCGCAGGCTCGACATCCAGCTTTTTCGAGTTGCCTGGGGGAGCGATCTCATGGGCGGCCGGACTGGAGTACCGGGAAGAGGAAAGCACCTTTACAGTTAACCCATATGAAGGAACTCAAAATACCTGGGACGGATCCAACGGTAACCAAGTCACAGGGTTGGCTGGTGAATTCGATGTGTTTGAGTATTTTGCTGAGCTAAGCGCCCCTCTGTTGGCTGACCAACCCGGTGCTGAACTGTTGGAGCTGAGTGGAGCCTATCGCTATGCCGATTACAGCACCGTTGGCACTAACGATGCTTGGTCGGTTGGACTGAGGTATTCACCTGGATTCGGTCTGACTTTGCGCGGAACCATCGCGGAAGCGGTGCGCGCGCCCAACATTTCTGAACTTTACTCGCCACAACAGCCAAATTTTTTCCCCTTTCAGGATGACCCATGCTCTATCGACAACATCAACCTAGGCTCGCCTAATCGCGCTAGTAACTGCGCCGCCTTGGGTGTGCCCACAGGCTATGATGTGAACGATTACATCACGGCAGGGATCCCGGGAGTGACCGGGGGCAATCCACTGCTTGCTCAAGAAGAAGCCGAAACAGTCACGGCTGGTGTCGTATATGAGCCGGCGTTCGCAGAAGGCTTGAGGTTTATTGTTGATTACTATTCAACTGAGATCACGGGTGCGATTGACGCGCTGCCTTCGGCTCGCATTGCGGAGGCCTGCGTAGACCTGAGCTCAATAAATAACCAATTCTGTCCGCTGATCACACGGGCTCCCCAAGGATACATAACGTATCATGCATCCGGCCAAGTAAACCTTGGCGCATTCGAAGTTGAGGGCGTCGACTTCGGCGTGGACTACGGTTTCGAACTTTCAAGCTTGGGCCTTGATAGTATGGGCGCCCTAGATTTCAGCCTGAACGGGACACACCTGATCGATTTTAACGAATATCAGGACCCTATTGATGCGTCTATTTTTGAGACTCGCGTAGGCCAGTTCGGGTACCCAGAGTGGATCCTAAATGCGCGAGCCAGCTGGTCTGTCGCTGATCTGACCCTCAGTCTGGCAAGTCGGTGGGAAGACAGTCAATTGCTACCGGGGCTATCAAATATAGATTTTGCTAGCAATCCTATATTTGCCGACCCTTCTCAAACTGGCAATTCCTGGGTACATGACATTAANTTCAGCTATGTNTTCAGTGAAAGCATTGACATTTACGGTGGGCTCAACAACGCCTTCGACCGGGCACCCTATCTGGGTAGTTTGACTCGGCCGGCTGGGCCCCGTGGCCGCTTTGGCTTCCTCGCTGTCAACTTCAAGATCTGATGAACTGAACGCAACTTTGCGAAATCAAAAACGTGGGGGTGCCTTCGGGCACCCCTTCCTATCTGAAGCTCAAAAAGTGGTTCGCGAGAGGAGTGCAAATGGGATGCTTTTCGATAGATAGACGAAGCGATCGTATTCAGAAAACACTTATTGAACATGCGGGATAAACAGCCTAGCGTCATCAAATTGTAAGCAAAATTTTGATCGGCGATCTACTTTTCGGTGACAAATGGAAGTACAAAAATTCAACTAGTGGAAGAATCCAGAAGTAGGGCTTAGAACATCAAATGACNTTCATACGANATTGNAGTGNATGTCGCCACNGCAACCAGAAATGATGACTAATACCTGAAATTTGCGTNCCGGCAACCAGANCNAGAAATTCAAAGGCAAGCGCAAAGCCAAAACAGAAGNTAAGGTAAAGAGAACTGTTTTTTTCAACCCCCTTTAAGTTCAACGATTCAGTTTATGCCGCCCTAGCTACCCATTCTTTACATACCCACGCAGCGCCTTCTTTTCCCCCGCCTTTTTCTTATCACGGATCCTTCGCTCTTTGGCCGCTCGCCCAGGTTTCGTAGCGATACGTTTCTTGNTAGTTACTGTAGCCTTCTCGACTAATTCCCGGAGCCGCTCGATTGCATCCTGTTTATTTTCTTCCTGACTGCGAAAGCGCTGCGCCTTCAGCACGACAATCCCATCTTTGCTGACACGTCTGTCCTTGTAGCGCAAGAGTCCAGCCTTCACCCATGCTGGCAAAGAGGAGGCACGGATATCAAAACGTAGCTCAACCGCCGTAGAAACCTTATTGACATGTTGGCCGCCGGGTCCNCTGGCACGGATGGCGCTGAACTGCACGTCTGATTCGGATAGTTTAAATTTGGTCATTTCAGACAAGATTTTTGCTTTGCGGTGTGTCACTCGCAAGATATCTAGTAAATGGGCAGAAGTAGGANAAGCAAAAGGGACCACAAGGATTTATCTATAACNCTAAGTCCTTTTAAGATCGCCCTTTTNACTTCTATTTCCCGCAGGGCTTTAACGCAGCCGCGCCGTATGACCNGGTCCACGCAGCACAGCATTCAGCAACACCACGTTGGCACCGTCCAGCGCAGCCCTGAAAGTCGGGTCGGCGACGAAGCCGATCACAATGCCATCTCCATAGCTTGCTTGCACTACTGCAGGCTTGAACGCCCACTGCGCTCTATTCTCGGCCCACAGGTGGCCACCAGCCTCAATGTTCTCTGGGGCTTCGAAATAAAGCGCATTCCAGCCCTCGTCAAGAGTCAGCGGGCGATAGACATCGCGCCCCTCGACCATAAACGCAACACCATCGTTAACCCCGGCACTTAGCCAGGTATCGGTTGTCGTTCTGGTGCGCAGCAACACGCCTGGAATTGAGTCAGGACGCGGCGCCTCCGGCAGAATCGCACTCTGGTAAGCATCTTGATCCTTTAGCTGTGTGCCGTCGACTAAGTCACCCTCATGCTCACCTTCAGGCTTGCCGTCGGCCAGACGTTCGAGATCCATTGGCAATAATCCGACATTGTCCTGAGCTGCGAAACGCATGCCACCACTCATGGTGACCAGCACACCTCCTCGCCCAACCCATTCCTTCAGTCGATCGACGCCGCGTTCGCCAAGTGCGCTTGCATAGTCACCACCGTCCGGCAAGATCACAACATCGAACCGGTCCAGTTCGTCTGCCGGGAAATGCTCTACCCGCACCGGCTCAACAGGATACCCATACTGTCGTTCCAGAACAAAGCGCGTATTGCCGGCTGAGTAAGATGTCGTGGGGTCGTCCCAGGCCAGCGCAATGCGGGGCGCAGGCAATGACATTACCGAGGAGCTGCCAAAAGAGACTCCCTCTTCCGAATAACTAGTGTTAGTTGCTACCACCTCAGCGCCACTCATTTCAGCGAGATGGCTCATCATCATATGCAGCTCACCAGCATCACGCTGGGGATTGTCGGCAATCCGCACCACAAGGGTACCGCGCTCATAGCGACGGCCAGAAATGGTCATCACCTCATCAGCGCCCTGGACTTTCAGCCCCGCGCGCTGGGCGGCGGCAAGAAAGCGGCCCGCAGCCTGCGTCCCCCAGGGCACAAGCCAGCCGACTTGAGAGGATGCTGGCTCGGCATAGGCAGGGACGCCGGAACCATCAAAGACCTCTGCATCTATGCTCACCCGGTCACAGGGTTGCACCGCGACGTTGTAGAGACTCGGCAGCGACCAGCCAAGAATATCGTAGAGTTCGGCGCGCAGACCCAGGGCGCGGCGGCGCTCCTGCTCGGCGAGAAAATCCTCGGCCATGGGGCTTTCCTGCTCCAAAAAGGTACGCACCATGCGGCCTGCCGGTTGACGCGAGCTCACAAGGTAGGAACCCTCGGGCATAGCACTGTCACAGGCACTCCCTGCTTCTATAGTTCGGCGAATCTCAATGCCATGGCGAACCAGGTTAGCGGCGAGCTTGTGCACCGCTGACGCATCACCCACAAGTGGTATCAAATACTCTCTGGGGCCACCGTGCTCGCCGGCATCGGCACTGCGACGATACTCGGCGAAATTCCTTAGGAAAGCCTCACGATTAGTCGAAGCCGTCTCGATGGTGCCAACAGAAGTGACAAAGTGACGCTGCACACCATCAGCGTAGGTGACAATTTCACCGTTGCGGCGCTCACCGGCAAGACCCCGTGCTGAAGCCATTTCGAAGGTCATGCCGACACTGCCGTGGAATGCTGGCCAGGAGTCCCCGTAGCCAGGATAGTAAGCGTCATAAACCGCTTGCGTGAAGTACTCGAAACCGAAGCGATCAAACCATTTCGCGTTATTACGGCCGTAAGCATCAAGCATCTGCTCCTGTTCATCGACATAATGCGGGTTGAACGGCTGCGCCGGTGGCGGGAAGAAGTAGCTCGAATCAGTTCCCATCTCATGGATATCCACGTGAACGAGAGGGAAGAATTCCTGGAAGGTCGCTACCCTTCCGATAACCTCAGGCTGAGTTAATGGCAACCAATCTCGGTTCAGATCGAACAGGTAGTGATTGGTGCGACCAGCTGGCCAGGGTTCTCTGCGCTCAGCAGCAATAGCGGAGGTACTTGGCGCGATGCCGTAAGTCTCGCGGAAATGATTAAGGAAGCGCTCGCGACCGTCCGGGTTCTGACTCGGGTCGATAGCCACGAGCGTATTCTCTCGAATGGTATCGAAAGGTGCCCCCTTGGCTGCGAGCATATGGTATGCGGTCTGCAAGCCAGCGTCGGTACTGGAGATCTCGTTGCCGTGCACACCGTAGGCGAGCCATACTACCGCAGGTAAATCGTTTATAAGAGATTCAACCCGCCCATCGGTAAGCTCAGCTGGATCTGCAAGCGCCTGCATACCCGCCTTGATTTCGTCGACTCGCGCCATGGTCTCTTCTGTACCGACCAGAAAATAAACCAGCGGCCTCCCCTCCCAACTGCGCGCGTACTCAACCATGCGCGTGCGCTCCGGCAGCGCCGAAGCAAGCGCGCGTAGGTAGGTATGCGCCTGATCGACGGACGTAATGCGTTCGCCCGGGGCATAGCCCAATACAGACTCCAGTGTTGGAACCGCCTGATCAAACGAAACGTCGGGCCAGCCGACACTTTCTACCACGGTATCGGCTCTTACAGCAGCCGAGGGTATATAGAAACAGGTCAACAGTGCAGAAATCAGGACTTTGCGCAGAATGTGGCCTCGCATTGGCTTATCTCCAGCTAGGGTTTCAGTAAAAGATGCCGGCAGGCATAGTATCGCGGTAGCCAAAGCCCGCCAAACCTAATCAAATCAAAGTTGAAAAGAAGCATGANTNCAGAATAAAACTACGGTATTCCATCCCAGCCTCAGTNCTTCCCAGATAGCCTGCAGTGCAGAAGCCCGGNGTCCTCTTTGCAGACCAACGGCAAGACNATAATCAGGTGAAGGCTGAGGACATAGAGNGGNTTATCTTCTTGCNGCTCACCCAGAATCAAGCTGATGATGGCCTTACCTTTCTCGGCCATTCCCTACCACTCAAAGAAGCTGTAAACCCTCGCTTAAAATGATCCTGGCACTGTACCAAACTATCTGAAGCGCTAATTGATTTCAAAAATCGAATCAACGACCAGAGGCAGATTGTCCCTCACAGACACCGCCCCAAAAACTGATCTGGCATGTAACCCCTTATGACCGAGGACAAGGGCCAGAAGGTCGGAGCAACCATCGAGCACTTTAGGGTGTTCCTCAAAACTCTCTACCGCGTTGATGAAACCCTGAATTTTCACAACCCGGACAATCTGATCCAATGAACCAAGCTCAGCTTTNACTGTTGCCAGGATTTCTAGCCCAGCCANTCTCGCAAAGTCATACCCCTGCACAACTGAGAACTCTCTGCCTAGCTTTCCCACTGGTGNTGGCTGAACACTTGGCCCCTTGCCAGAAACATAGAGAAAATTGCTTGCCCTGACACAGTTAACATAGCCCCCTTTAGGCGAACTGGCATCCGGNAGTTGAATATCTAACTCCACGAGCCGCTGNTCTATGCTGATGCTTTCNNTCATCTTTGTCTTGTTGTTCCTCACAANGTTTTTTATNGCGTAAACGGGACGAAAATATTGAGCTCCCTCTCTTTTGCTTTTTCTTTTGCAGGATCAGTATCGCTGGAAAATTTCCTCAAGCTCGTCACGACTATTAGACTGATTAAGAGCGAGCATCAGCAGGATTCTAGCTTTTTGGGGCGTTANCAGTCGTGCAGGCAATGGAAAAATCCATCTTCCCTCCCAACGAGGATCGTCAGCAAGTTTGGCGCAAGGTTCACGNACCCACTCAGGCGCCTGTTCCTCGATTGGGCGCAACCGTCTGACGCTCTGCCCGGTCGGAAAAGCCGCAACAATTGGCACCCCCTTTCTTGCAATCACTTGCAAGGCCAAACTCTCCTCACAGGTTGAGCCCGTGGTGGCCAGGACTATGCCTGCAGGCAGCGTGTCATAACTTGGNCCCACGCCACCAGAGTAGGTAATCAACATATCAACATCAGCTAAAGTCGTATTATCTGTCAGTTTAAATCCAGAACGGTGGGTATGGGGCCGCGAAGGGCGGTATAAAAATTCAGGCCCATCATGGCCAACGACCCCAATTTGACCACGAGCAAACCCCCCTACTCGCGGGAAGTCCTTGCGCACTTCCCGCGCCGAGAGAATACGCTCATCCATCACTAGCAACACACCGCGATCCAATGCCTCGGGTGAAGCCACAGTTCTCACGGCGGCAAGCAAATTAGCCGGGCCATCCGGGCTTCGATGGGTGGCAGGATGCTGTGCGCCAACCAAGGCAACTGGCTTATCAGAATCCACAGTTAAGTGAAGGAAAAAAGCAGTCTCCTCCATACGGTCGGTACCATGGGTTATGACTATTCCAGCAATATCATCACGAGTCTGCAATCGTTGGGTAACGAGCTTAGACAGGCGCANCCAGTCCGCCGGCATGATTTGCGGGCTGGGGATGTTGCTAAATTGTTCAGCCTCTATAACAGCATGCTCGGATAGGGCCGGCACCGACGCTGTAATTTGACCAGCACTCAACGTGCCCGCGCGGTAGCGCTCTGGATCGGCTGTATCCTCCTGAACCCCTGCGATCGTTCCACCAGTCGCGATGACAAGGACAACAGGTAGNTCTTTTTCATTATCTGCTGCGAGCAACTGTGTCGCTGAGAAGAACGAGCCNAGCGCAAAGGCAGCAAGTCTTGANACAGGGATTANGAAATTCATATTTATGCCGTTTTGGATGGAAAGTATCTGGAGTTTAAAGGGACAGAAATGGCAAATCCAGGCAGTGGANACGCATACCAATAAAAGGGGCCAGATCGCAAGGAANCANAACGTTTTGCTTTGAGCGGAAAAAAGGANGCACCTATTTATNTTGCTNTTTANGGGGAGCGCTTTCGTTGCTGTCGCGATAGCGCCAGCCGGCCAGCCGCTTCACCTAGCATTTCGATTTTGAATGCCGCGGTTGAGGGTACGCACGTGCTCTGCAATCGCCCTGATCTGCGCAGCATCAAAAGTTTCCGAAAAAGCAGGCATGTTGTTTTGCCCACTCGTGATGATGTTGGCCACATAGTCTGTTGAAAACGCGGCAAGGCCCTCGAGAGGCATGCCATTGTGCCCCCCCTCGCCTCGCAGACCATGACAAAAGACACAAGTACTTCGATAAAGACCAAGCCCCTCAGTGTTTGCTTGCGGTGGAGTCACTTTGTCCAGAGCGATGGCTGTTTCTTCGTCCGCCTCAAGCAATTTGAACATCCAGATGCTNTCGCCNCGCACAGAGCCGGCCAGCAAATTTCCCGCAGAAAGCACTGTGACATATTGCTCACCGTCATGTTCGAACACAGTAGGAGGTGCATTGACACCGGCNTCTGTCATGAACTCCCAAAGTTTTTGCCCTGTCGCGGCATCCATGGCGGTGAACCGCCCGTCATTGCGGCCAGCAAACAGCAGGTTTCCCGCTGTGGCTACCAATCCACTGTAGCATCGGCCCGGCCAGCGCTGTGACCACAGACGTTTGTTAGTCCTCAAGTCCATAGCCGCGACGATCCCGGTAACCGCGATGGGCGCAAAGCGCATGTTACCGCCGGTATAGCGATCACCGGGCTCAGCTAAATCAGTGTCCGCGCTGGTGGTGTAAGCAGCCTGTCGATCACCTGCGCAGACATAAATGACCCCTCGGTCCGGATCAACGGCGCTCGGCGGCCAATTCGCTTCACCTCGCCGNAGCAGCACAGGGTCATCCCAGAACGGTGTGAAAATATCGCCATCATTTTCCATTCGGAACCCCTCGGGCGCTATGTCAAGAGTATGCGTNACGAAGGCATCACCAATCGGNTAAGGCTGAGTGGCTGCGGTGGCCTGCCGCTCTTCCTGCGGCACAGGACGTTCTTCTATCCCCACCAGCGGCTCTCCAGTTGCCCGATCAAGGATATATACCCAGCCCGTCTTGCCCGCCTGTGCGAGTCCTTTCCTGGGGACTCCTCTATAGTCCAGATCGAACAGAACAACCGGATTAGGCGCATCGAAATCCCAGAGATCGTGGTGAACCTGCTGGAAGTGCCAGCGGTATTCGCCAGAGTAGACGTCAAGGGCAACAATCGAGGCTGTAAACAGATTATCACCGGGCCTGATTGCTCCGTTGTAGTCTGGCCCGGGATTACCGGTGGAGAAATAGATCAGGCCCAGCTCAGGATCAACAGCAGGTGTGTGCCAGACTGTGCCGCCGCCGGTTTTCCAGGCATCACTGTCTGCAGGCCAGGTATCCGAGCCAAACTCTCCTGGCCCCGGTACGGTGTAAAATGTCCAAAGTAACGAGCCATCTGCCGCATCATAGGCCTTTACGCGGCCTCGCGCGGCGAACTCAGCGCCAGCGAATCCACTGATCACCATACCGTCAAAGTAAAGTGGTGCGCTCGTGATTGTGTAGCCATCCTCCCAGCTTTCGGCCTGGATCGACCACAANTCTGCCCCGGATTCCGCGTCGAGTGCCTTCAACACACCATCCAGTTGGCCCACAAAAATCTTGTCTTCGCCGTAACCCACGCCTCGACTTGTCCAACCACAGCAAATGGTTGAGATTTCACTACTGAGCTCTGCTTCATTCGACCAGAGAATCTCGCCGGTTTCGACACTGAGCGCGAAGACATCATCGGCTCCAGTAATAACATACATGACGCCTTTAATGACTAGAGGCTGTGCCTCACCAGAGTACTTGGCCTCGAGGCCTGAACCATTTAGATGGGTGCGCCAGACCGGCCCGAGGCGACCAACAGTTTCGGTGTTGATCTTATCCAGCGGAGAAAAGTTTCTGTTATACAAATCCCCCCCGTTTGTTAGCCAATCGGTCTCAGGCAACTGCATCAAGGAGTCGGCATCGGGCCGTACCTGCGAGAATTCAGCTGCAGTGCCCTGCGCGGACAGCATCATTGCGAAGGTCAATGCAAAAGAATTTCTAAGTGAGAAGATCATGTCTTTTCCCTGTCAAAGAGCGTCACGGAAACGGCAGACGCTACCGCTCGGGGCTCAGCCCGGCCCAGATNCAGGCTAGCTCTAAAAGCCACAGCGTTTCGTCTTAAGCCCGGATAACGTAACATGCGACATATTATTGGTCAGACTTTACCGCGAAGGTGACTCCATGCGCCACCCCAGTCTCCAGACTCTACTGGCACTTGTAAGCGTAGCAACCCTCGCGCAAAGCAGCTCCGCACAAATTGCCCCGGAACCCTCACCGTTTGCGTCCGACAATGCCAACGCGGTAGTGCCTGGTGAATTGTTCACCGAGCCGCCCACNCTCATAAATCTTGGCTTTGAGTGGTTGATTCAGGGCGATGACAATCGCAATGCGNTGGTCANCGTGCTGTATCGAAAGGCAGGGGCCGNGACTTGGCACAATGCCTTACCCATGCTGAGGCTTAATGGCGAGCGCATCTACAGTGAATCTCGGCTCGACGTCATCACGCCCAATATGTTTGCCGGCAGCGTGCTGAATCTCGAGCCTGACACCCAGTANGAAGTAAAATTCANCATCATTGACCCAGACGGTGTAGTGGGCAATCCTGAAAGACTTACTACAGTCCGCACCCGCGCCGAGCCAGAACCCTTCNTGGGTGGCCGGGAATTCCACGTCTATCCCCATGGTTATGCCGGCAACAAACAGGAGCCAGCCTTTGAAGGNCTCATGTGCGCCTACAACTATTGGTGCGCTGGCACCGACTGGGCCACCTCGGGCCGACCTCGGGTGAGAGCCGGCGATAAGATCACCGTGCATGCAGGTACATATAGGTANAACCGTTACGAATATACCAATAACGCAACGGTGAATCGCACAACCCCTCTTGATGGAACCTACTATCTGACAGCTGATGGGACTCCCGACCGACCAATTTCCATTGTGGCTGCCGGTGATGGCGAGGTAATTTTCGACGGCAACGGCAATTATGCTCTGTTTGACGTCCGCGCTGCTGACTACACCTACATTGAAGGCATCACCTTCAGAAATTCAGAAATTGGCATTCTGGCAGGGACACAGTTCATTGCAGGAGCCAAGGGCTTGACCGTGAAGCGCAGTCGCTTCGAAGAAGTCGGTGCCGGCATATTTACAAACTATTCCGGTTCCCAAGGCTTCTATATAGCCGACAATCACTTTGTTGGCAAAAATGACCCAGATCACCTCATCGGGTGGCGCGGCGAATTGTGGGCGCAATTTGCGGGAGTTGAAAACCAAATCTTTCCACCGCCAATGCTCTCTTATGTGGCTGTCAAACTCTATGGGCCGGGTCATGTAGTGGCCCATAACTATATTGCCAACTTTCATGACGGCATCAACATAGAAACCTACGGCAACCCTGATGGCTCGACCGCCTCGGGTCCAGATATCCCCGACGGACCGAAATATCCAACTCGCGATTATTGGGAGCGACGCCCGGTGGCGATAGATTTCTACGGCAATTACATCACCAACAGCCACGATAATCCCATTGAAGCTGACGGCGGCATGCACAACATCCGCATCATGAACAACATGTTAATCAATCATCCTTCGCACGCGTTTTGTAATCAGCCAGCGCTGGGGGGGCCTGTCTACTGGATCAAGAACATTGCCTATCATCTGCCCGGCGGCTCAACACGCATCACAGCCGGTTCCGCGGGTGTAGTTTTTTACAACAACACAATTCTTTCAGAAACTTCCATCGCCGGAGCCTCAAACGCCCACTGGCGAAACAATCTGTTTCTAGGAGAGGAATCACAGGACATGATCTTCAGCGTGACATCCCTGACTGATTACTCAACGTCAGACTTCAACGGCTTTCGACCCAATCCTGCCACCGCAACTGCTTTCGAGTGGCGCGCACCAGCTGCTGCATCCCTTGCTGACATTACAGATCCGGATTACGAGGCGCAGCTTCAAACGATTGAGGCTGCTACTCTGGCGACCTATTCATCACTCTCAGGGCAAGACCGCAACAGTATTCTGGTGGACTATGACATCTTTGTTAACGTCCCCCAGCTTAGCGCAAAACATACGGACACTCTCCAAAGACTCTATGACGCTGATTCGCTGGATTTCCGTTTGCGTGAGGGAGCAAGCGCCATCGACAAAGGCATGCATCTGCCCACCATTACCAACGATTTCACTGGCCAGTCTCCGGACCTCGGCGCGCTGGAATTCGCCGCTCCAGTGCCACTCTACGGGCCCCGACCACAACCCTCAAACTAAGGCACACTTCGCTGCACTAGGTCGGAATCATCAACGGAAGTCTGATAAAACGATCCTTCTAAATAACTGAGAGGATCTGGAGGGCTTTTGATATAAATGAGTGCTTTCACTAGGCGCGGCCAACAGCACAATTCATAGGGGGCAGAGGTATTGTCCTGTAAATTGGCCTAAGCACCTTAAGTAAGTAGTGCAGACAATAAGGTTTTCTCTATTTATTGCGTGCCGCTGTCCGCTGAAGCGAGCAGATTCCGAGGCTTGCATTTGGTACAAGCACCCCATCGAACCTAGTCAAGTCAGCGACCAAAAACAGTAGCTATTTCGACTGGATTCGCTGCGGAGACAGAGGGCATAATAGGGTGCTCCTTCATGTAACTCTTAAAAATTTAGGTACCTAATGACGATACCTTCCAAGCAAAGCAACGGTTTCATTGCCGTCATTGCACTTGGTTTAATTACTATGAGCGGCACCAGCCTCGCCCAGGATGTCGGCGCAGAGTCCATTTTTGGCTCTGTTGAGCTGACCGGAAACTTCCAGCCCGATCCGTATACAATTGAATTAAGTGCAGGCGGTTCGGTTGCGGCGGACAGCATCGAGGGATGCAGCGGCTATATAAGCAACGCCCCCGACTACAAGCTTGATTTCACCAAGCAGTCCGACTTTCACTTGAGCTTTTTTGTAATAAGCGACGCCGACACCACATTGGTCATAAATGATCCGTCGGGAGTCTGGCATTGCGACGATGATTACAACGATGCCGGCGGAACCAACCCCGGCGTGATTTTCGCCGACCCTCAAAGCGGTATCTACGACATTTGGGTTGGAACCTACGAAGAAGGCGATAGCTATCCAGCCGCGGAACTGGTGGTGACCGAAATTGGCCCGCCGTGGAGTGATAGCGGGTCGAGCACGCCCGACAACAACAATGAGTCAGGCGCACCCAGCTCGGGAACCGGGTTCATCGTCAGCCAAACAGGCCATGTGTTGACCAACCATCACGTGATCGACGGTTGTTCAAACCTGACATTTCAGTTACGCGGCCAACTGGCCATGGAGGCCAGCCTTATATCAAGCAATTCCGCCACCGACCTGGCTCTACTGAAGATTTCATTATCTTCCTCGTCCGCTGTATTTAGGGGCTCGCGACGCCTGCGGCTTGGAGATGAGGTGGTGGTGTATGGGTTTCCATTGCTGGGCGATCTTTCGTCCCAAGGCAACCTGACCTATGGCATCGTCAGTGCGCTTAGCGGGTTGGAAGACGACCTAAGCCGACTGCAGATGACTGCCCAAATTCAGCCTGGCAACAGCGGTGGCCCGGTGATGAACCGGTTTGGCGAGATTGTTGGCGTGGTTGTGGAGACGGCGAATGAGGAGTTCTTTCGACAGCAACGCGGCACCGACACGCAAAATTTGAACTTTGCCATCCGTGATTCCATGGCCGTATCGTTTTTGGAAACCAACAACGTCAACTATGCTGTGGGTGGCGGCCAGGGCAGCCAGATGGCTATTGCAGACATTGCCGAAGCGGCCCAAGAATTTACCGGCTTGATTATGTGCTACCAATAACCGGATAGCGCACAATTGATTACCAACTCACTACGTTCCAAAACACCGCCTTAATTGCCGGCCCGCTTACCCTCAGAAAAGACCCACATGACGCCGCAGGCAGGGCTACTGATGTTTGGGAAACACATTAAAGGCGTCGGGGTAATTTGATCTTTTCGGCAACTGGAATATTATTAAACATTCGTTCAGAGTGAAGCCTCATTGCTAATCAGTATCGCTGCTTCTAACCACTAATCAGTTCGCCGGCGACCTCGATCATCTTTATCACTTATCCCAGCTCACTTGAGACAGCAAGGCAATAGGCATCAAGTTTGTCCCTCAAGAATTTAGATTACATCATCTAGCTGGACAAACGGCCCGACGCCAGCCGCAAGTCCCCGGTTGCTGCCCATCGCTGTGTATTGATGAGCAATCATGTTCACGTGCTTTATGCACCTGCCCCCGCTCAAGGAATTAGTCCGATAATGTCAATGCTCAGCAAATAAGATGGTCACGGTATCAATGAGACTTATGGCTGATCAGACCCTTTTTGAGAAGAGGCCTTCTAGCAACAGCGCGAAAGACAGCTCAGACATACCCTTCAACCTTCCACCAGTGGTGTGATGCGCAATGAACCAGCTTCCCGCAGCGGCGAAAGGAACAGCCTAATCAAAGTGCTCTTTCTCGTTTGGTTGATTCATCTCTTTGATTATCGTCTTTGACTCCATTTATCACAGGTCAGCCGAGGCCAGCGTGACACTTAGTCGTTTTACGGCACGAAACACGCTTCGCTGCCAATTTTTACTAATTTTTCTTGGCATCTCGAACGTACAAAAATTTTTCATATGATTTAGGCGTGCTGTATTCTGCATTGATCCCTAAAGCACACTCTCTGAAATATTCACTATCCTTTATTGCCTTTTTGCTGAAGAGTTATTATCTTCAACCATGCCTGTTGCCCTCGCATTCTTTCAAAATCGGAAAGGAGGAGGCCCTTGAAAAAAAATAATATAATTTAGGGAGACATGCCATGTTAACAGTGTACAAATCCACGCGAAATCTACGGGCTTTCAAATCCTCTACGCTAACTGCAGCAATCTCAGCCGCATTGGTTAGTATTTCTGGCACAGCCCACGCGCAATCAGGCGGAGCAGACATTGAGGAAGTCGTAGTCACTGGGTCCTACATACGCCAAACCGAAGGCTTTGACGCAGCATCTCCAGTGACCTCGTTCACTGCCGCGGATATTGAAGCCGAAGGGACGATTAACATGGCTCAAGTAGTCCAGAATCTAACGTTCAATAACGGTACGGGTACAACCAACTCGATTCAGGGCAGCACCAACCAAATTGCCAACTTTAATCTGCGAGGTTTAGGGCCAAGAGCAACACTCACACTCGTTGACGGGAAGCGGGTAGTCCAAAGTAATGTCCAACAGCTCATCCCAACAATGGCCATTCAGCGCATGGATATCGTGACTGATGGTGCCGCCACAATTTATGGCACAGACGCTGTAGCCGGCGTTGTAAATATCGTCCCCTATACCTCATACGATGGATTTAGAGTCGAGGTATATGAAGAGGGAGACAGCCGGGGTGACTACCGCAAGGTTGAAACATCTTTCTTGGGGGGCACCAGTATTGGTGATATCGATATTGTAGTAGCGGGCTCCTATCAGGACGGCGGCACCTTAGAGTGGCATGAGCGGCCTGAATATATCAGCGCGGGTCTTACCCATAATGGAGGCTCGAATCCTGGCAGCTTTATCGTTCCGGTCCGAGATGAGAATGGTGATCTGTCCTATGGCGCAACAGGCACACCCGTGACACAGCAGCTGACTGACCCGTCTTGCGGAAGAGATACCAGCGCAGATCAGAACACATTTGCAAACAACGCCTGGGGCAACCCGCTAGGAAACAGATGCTTTCTAAGCTTTGGTGACACCCGGGATTTCATGGAAGCGCTGGATACGGCCAATTTTTACTCAAACTTTAATTGGGAAGTGAATGAGGATCTGACAGTTAGCGCTCAATTTATTTATAACCGACAAATTGTCAGAGGGAGGCAAAATCCGGGAAACCCTGGTTTTAGAGAAGATGACCTTCCAACAGTCAGGGGAGAACTGCCTGGTAATTTATTCCGCGCTACATCATCAACCGGTACGCAACTTTTTGCCACCCCATTGCGTGATGCGGCTGGAAATATCGTTATGGACGGTTATGGACAGCCGCTACCTCTTCGCGATGCTAACGGTGCAGTTACACTTGCTCAAAATCGCTACTCATCTATTGACAATGACCCTCTCGGTGGCGTCGCTTTCAATGAAGACGTCCGAATTACTCAATGGCTCCCCTTCGGCAAAAACGGCATACCCAACACCCTGCCTATCAAGATGCAGCAAGATGGAGGGTTAAACATGGAATTGGATGACAAACGGACCTATCGGATGTCATTCGGAGCTGACTTCAAAGTACCGTATCTGGATGGTTGGGAGGGCACTGCCTTTTACACTTTCGGCCAAACCAAGCAAAACGATATCGCCAACCAGGATTTCAGCTTTAGCGCAGTAGCGCAAGGGCTCAATTGCGATGTCATTTCCGACGTTGAGTCCTGCTTCAACCCGTTCGGTGCAGTTGACCCACAATTCAGAAACTCTCAACAGGTTGCCGATGCCATATTCACACAATATCGAGAGCGTAATATCGACCAACTTCACACTTTCGACCTTATTTTAAACGGTGAACTTCCGGTCAATTTTGAACTCCCTGGAGGGCCCATTGGAATGGCTGTGGGCTATCAGCGGAGAGAGGAAAGAGACGAGGACAATCCGCCGTTAGGTGACGTTATTAACGACCAACTCATTGGCAACCAAGAGTTACCCCAGATCAATTCCCGCTCCAGCGATTCCTTTTTCGCGGAATTCAACTTTCCAATTCTCGAAAACCTTGGTTTAAGCGCCTCTGTCAGAGATGAGAGCTTCAGCACTGGCCAGGGAGAGGTTATAGATAAATATGGCATAACTTATCAACCTACTGATTGGCTGGGTTTAAGGGCTACGACCGGTGAGGCATTCATTGTTCCAACATTACCTCAACTTAACAGCCCAGAGCAGTGCGGATTGAGCAACTTTGATGATCCGTTCACCCCATCACAAGGTTTCATTACCTCCTGCAGCGTTGGTAATTCAGCGCTTGCCCCCGAGACCTCTGAAAGTTCCTCGTTAGGCTTTGACATAACCCTTTTTGACGAACTAACCTGGTCGGTTACCTGGAGCAAAACAGATTTTGTTGACCGCATTGTCAGCACGACTACTCAAGATATTGCTCGCAGCGACTTCAGAGATTTTCAGGCTTGGTCTGGATTCTCTCCCACTGAAGCCCAGCCAGAGCCAACAGAAATCCAATTAAGAGAATGGGTGAATAGCGGCCTTGCCGATACGAGAATTGTAAGAAACGATTTACTTCAGCCTGTCAGGTTGCTGCAATCAGACAGCAACGCTTCTACGATGCTCGTAAAAGCATGGGACACATCTTTAGCTTATAGCTTCTCCTTTGACGACATAGGATTAAGTGGTTGGGGCAACATAAATATGTTGCTTAACGCGACCCTGGTAGATTCATATCGGTTTCAGTTACAGTCAGATGCGCCCGAGCTAGAAGCTGTGGGAAACCAGAATAATGACTATGGTGCGGTTCCCCCTATTCCTGAGATTAGAGCGAATCTGAGAGTTAACTGGACTCTTGGGCAACACAGCATAAGTGCCACCGGTCGTTATGTGGATGAATTAGTTTTTGATGCAAATGAATTCAGTTTTCAGCAGTTTTTCCCAGGAAATGAATGGGTCTCAACCGACATTATTCGGGACTGGAGTCAGCTGGATATGTTTTACAGCTATCGCGATTTAAATGCACTAGGCGGTTCATTCAATTTCTCAGTTGGGGCGCGAAACGTATTTGATCGCATGCCTCAGAAGACAGGAATGATTGCTGGCGTGGTAGCTTCCATGCAGGACCCCCTTGGTCGCGTTCTCTATGCCAGAGTGAATTACAATTTCTAGCGGCAAGTAGTCACAAAGAAAAATCTTGCTGGACAGTAGCCGAAAGAAACTCGCTACTGTCCAGCCGCAGGATAGGAAAAGTCATCACCCCCTGCCGCCTCTCGCTGGTTTTAAGCTACCCAAGGCATTTTCGAATTAGTTAAGCCCCTAGATTAGAGGTACCCATGACCCTCAGTCTTCCTCCAGTTGTTCTCCTTTATCATCTTTAGCGCCGCTGCAGGTCTTTGGCAAGTAGCGGCCGCTCAAGGCATCTACTGTGACGACGTCTGCCACACATTCCCATTTGATGGTGTCGTCGCCCTCAACACGCGCAATTAGCAGAAAGCCAGATTCAATTTCTACAAATCGTGCACCAAATTCTGCCATGTCAACCAGAGCCCTGAGCGTCCCGGTGCGCAAATTGTCAGCTGCAGGGACTCCCAACTCGCCTGCCTCGTAGTCCATACCGATGAGAATACCTTCAGGAGTAAAAGAACTCAGATTGATATCCGTTTCTGACTGCGGCATCTCGCCATGGGAATCGAAGTACTCTGTAATGATTGCCCGCTGCTCCTGCCCAAGATCAACGGCAGCGGCCACTGCGTCCTCGATTCTGGAGTTGTGGTAAAAACCAAAGGCAACTCCTACGAGCACTACTGCTAGCATAGGATACACAACCATCTCTGAGGTTGTGAGCCCACGCTGCCGGTTTTCTGTTAGAGGTTTGGTCATCGAGCCGAATTCCAATTTTGGGGGTAGTGATGCAGTGCACCATCGAAGGTATGCTCAATCATGCAATTTTCGCACCCGAGTGCTGCTTTAATTCCTGTAGAGCATCCTTTTTTAATTTCCATGCCTTCGGTTTCCGCAGGGCTTTGCTCAGCTAGTCTGGATTGCGCAGGGAGGGTAGTGAGCGCCATTAGCTAGGCCGGGCACAGTAATTGCTTTGTCTTTATGGTTGAACGCGTTTCTCTAAAAATCGGCAGTATTTCATGCTAACGCGCACAACTTGAGTGCAATCTGCTGTTTTTTGTCTCAAAAAGAGGCGGGATTGATATGGAAACTTGGAACAATCTGGTCGACAAATTTGATCTCTTGTTAGAGAAGATCAAATTGGAAAGCACAGTAAAAATCTTCGGTGTAGAGGTACTTCCGGTGATTATGGGATTTGCATTGATCGTTACCTGCATACCCATCTGGGGCTACCTAGAATTCGAAGGCAAGAACAAGCTCATCGGTGCGCTGGTCGCTATCCTGATGGCCTGGGGCGTTAGCCAGTTGGGCGCACTGGGTCTGGGTGACGGTGTCGGCGAAAAACCAAATAGTTCCTCTGCCGATGAACCGTGGGCAATCGACCATTCAATAGAGGCAAGGCAAATCCAGCCCAATGAGCAGCTACGACTGTCCCGACTCGCATTCGCGGGTGTTGTGGCTGCGTTAGCTATCATTTATCTGGTACGAAATGTTGACCGCTACGAAGACATGAGCCTTGAGTTTCGTTACAGCGAACTGGTCGAAATGGTGGAGTCTATCCAAGACACGTTAGAGGTGGTTTTACTCTCAGCGCGCGACGTCGATATGAAGTTTTTCGATAGCGGAGAGGCGAGGCTCCCCGAAGAGATGCTCGTTTCTGGCGATTCTCACGGCATTTCCATTATCGATGGCCGCATCATTGCAACCTGGATTAAGGATGAGTCCGAGCTGGATGGGGTGACCTATATTCTTACACCAAGGATCCAGGACGGAGAAGTTGAGTGGTCAACCACCGGAACTTGTCGCGCCATAAACGCTTGTTAGATAACCAGCAATGAGGTTCACCCTAACCAGCAGCCAAACAGCTCAGGGATAGTAATAATGACTGATCAATCCATAAGCACTCTCGGTATCGGTAATCCACTCGACTTGATGGACCGACCATCACCTGAGACAGGCCCCTCCGGGAAGCCAATAGTGCGCACCGAACAAGGGGTCATCACTGAAGGCAGTAAAGTGACATGGGACAGGAAGGCGATTTTCTGGTCACTGCCCCAACCCCTTCTGGTTGCCGGCTCCGTGCTACTCGCCGCCGCCATGGTGATCAATGAGTGGGGAGGGGAGTACTATCGAGTATGGACATTGCTCGTCGCGGTTTCTTCCACCCCTGTTCTGCTGATCGCCGAACGTTTTTGGGCAAAGAAAAAGTCCTGGCTGCTCAAGCCCGACGAAATGGCAGAAGACGTGTTCTGGATGGCTTCGGGAGGTCTGCTTTGGGCTCCTATCATTTCCGATCTGTATCGTACTCCGGTTTCTGAGGGCTTTCGCGCCTTGCGAGATATGTCCCCACTGCAGATCGAGTTCCAACCAACCACTGTACTCGGTCTAATAGGAGCTATGCTGATTATCCGATTCACCTCCAGCTTCTTCTACTACTGGCTACATCGGATTCAGCACGAGTCATTGTTCTGGTGGCGTATGCACGCGACGCATCATCACCTAACGAAAATGAGCGCCATGCGCGGGAACCGTACCCATCCGTTTGAATATCTGGCGCTTGGCCTTGGCACTCCAATAGCTTTAGCTCTCATGGGTGCTAGCGATGATGTTTTCATCGTTTCAGCTGCCTTTGGCATGTGGAACGGCAAATTTAACCACGCTAACCTACCTATGGTCTCAATGCCCGTGTGGGATTGGTTCTTTGCTACCGCACAGCAGCATCATTGCCACCATGCGCTGGAGCGTCGTCAGGCAGATTCCAACTACGGTTGTGACATCATTTTTTGGGACCGCGTTTTCGGCACTTACTGCGGTGATGCTGAGGTGGGCCCTGCTGGCGCAGGCAAGGGCGTTCGCCTTTCCATCAAAGATCAGCTCATGCTGGCGCTTTATTCCGACGAACGCCTTAAAAGCTTGTAGTTAGTCGAGAGCATGCTCAGCGAGCGAAGTCGAGCGAATTGTCCGTCTCTAAGAATCCATGTGCAGAATCCCAGACGGCAGTATCGAAGCGAAAAATCTGCTGCATGAAATCGAAGCCAATCTACTCGTGTCGCCCTCAAACAATGTGAAGGAAACGGGCTCAAGCAGCAGATTTATTTCACTTGGGACGTATCACACTGATTCAAAAACTCGATAAGCAGCAAAATATCTGAGTTTAAAAATCAAGTTCAGAGTACGGTAGGTTATGTCCAGACCCAGACATGTTTCCCAAAATTCGCTGGGCAGTTCAACAGAAACGGGTTCAGAGTAGAAATGCCGCACTATATTTTTTTCTGACCCCCTTTTTTAGCGCTCGGAAATTTAGGTAATAAGTCAACTAAAACAGTTGCTTGAACAAGAATAGGAAGATTAAGATGGGTACCAAAATAGATTCGACAAGATAGAAATGAAGAAAGTATTAGTTACAGCTGCATTGTTAAGTATCTGCTCAAACCTTATTGCCTTTGGTGAGGAAAAAAATGAGCTGTTATTTGAGAAAGCTAAAATACTTGCTGACCAAGGAAATGCCGAAGCCCAATTCATTGTGGGAGCAATGTATTCGGTAGGGGACGGAGTCTCACAAGATATGACTCGAGCTGCGCGGTGGCTGCAGCTGTCAGCGAAACAGGAGGTGGTTGCTGCGCACCGGACTCTCGGGACGATGTATGCTCTCGGATATGGAGGGGCGCAGAGCAATATTTTAGCCTTTGCCTGGTTTGCCATAGGCGCGGCCCTTGGAGATGAAATTGCAGCAGAGTTCAGGGATGCCGCTGTTAATACTCTTTCAACAGCTGAACGTGAAATTGCCACAAATCTTGCCCTGAAATGCTACAGGTCCGATTATGAGGCTTGCACACCAGAGTAGCCCGGCTAAAAAATTCATCTGAAATCATCGGCTAATACCCATTCATACCCCTTTAGCGTAAACGTTATAGTCTTCATCTATCGATGAGCCCATTCAGCAAGTCTGCATTACTATCCCGTTTTCAATGATTGTTTACCATCGCCTCACCAGAAGTTACCAACTTCTCCTGGGAAGCGTGCCTGATAGTCAATTTCTAGACTTAAATATTTTTATATTTAGCACCCAATGCGCCGATACGCCTATTAGAAGTACGTAAAACTAGGTTCTATTCTGTTTTCACAGTAAACACAATTGAAGAGCGAGGATGTCATCTTTTGAAGACACTAATAATCAGACTCTTGGGGCTCGGCGATGTTGCGAATATTCTCATCCCTGCTGCCAGGATGATCAAGGCAAAGGACCCCTCTAGCACCGTTGATGTATTGACTTACGGCGCTGGAGTTGAGCTCGCAGATCTATGCCCGGAGATTAGTGATGTTCTAGCGGTTGACAAGGAGCAGTGGCCCGATGATCCTTTAAAAGCAGTGGCCAGCTTTTCTTCGCTCGCATTCTTTTTGACTCAAAGAGAGTATGACGAGATTTATTGCATAGATACTTGGTTTATGCCGTGCTTTTTAGCTACTTACCTGAGAGAGATTGGTTTAAGCGTTCAAGGCAATTTCATTTCAAAAGACACTTTGGAAATCACTCAAAGTATAATTTCAGGTAATGCTGACCCATCATATTTTCAAGGCACTAATTATCTGGAAAGCACGTTTAGTAATATGGAGAGCTGGAAAGGAAAATGGTGGGACATTTACCCGGAATATGAAAATTATGCGCACTTTTTCCTTTTGCATTGTTGCTCAATGCCGGGTAAGTACGATATGAACCTTGATGTCGAAGCAGATAAAAATTTGTCTGAAATAGCTTTAGACAAAAAAATAATTGCAGTAAGCCATGCTGGAAGTGGTAAAAATAAAGTTTATACAAACTACGTGGAATTAGTTAATTCCCTGGAAAAATCTGGCGTTCATGTTTGGTCTCGTTTTGATGGTTCCCAGCCTATATTGAAGACCCTGCAAATGTTGCGCTCAACGGACTTAGTAGTAACCGTGGCTACATCTGCGCAATGGTTGGCTCAAGCGGTGGGAACTCCATCTCTAGTGATACCTGGCTGTCTACCACCAAATGTGTTGGGCTCTGAATTATGTCTTGACAGTCTTATCAAATGCCAGTACTGCGTGAAAGAACCTTGCCTAGAAAACCAAGATTATGAGTGCATGAAAGTTGATCCCGCTCTTTTGGTAGATAATTGTTTGGAATATTTGGAAACAAAAACAGACTAAATTTGCTCAATGCAGGCATTATCAACTGCAAGGAGTTAACTTGACTGGATCTCTTGAGCTAATACTCGTTAAATCTCGCCTGAGACATTAGGGCCTTCGTCTCCACGAATTGAACAACCGCATCAACAGGATTAACAGCAGTTATCTGGTCAGCAGTTTCGAGAGCTTCGGCACTGAGAGTCGTGCTGCTGTCGGCTTACAGCTTTCACGTTTTNACTAGAGATCAGAANAGTGTTGAAATCCTTTACCCTGTCGGCTGGCAATAACTTCAACTTAGCCAAAAGTAGGGCTTGNCAGTGTATACCCATAGTCTGGCCTTATCGTNATTGNAGGAAGTATTTAGGCCAAAGTANTCACCAGAATGGTGTAAGTATAGACTGCGCACCAGTCAAGNTNAGGCTGCTCGATATCGACATCTCAATGGCATCAGGGGATAGTGTGGATGAGATAAAAATGGAACTATTTCTTGGCCATCAAGTAAAGAGTTCGTTCACTTCCTGTAATATTTTCCCGATGCCGAAAGCTAAAGAATTGTGAGAAATCCTCTTCAAACTTTTCCTTGGTGTAGTCGTCAAAGATGTCTTTTCTGGAAGAGAGCAAGCGNNTTGCNTGCGAGTCGGACTTGGGCACNAATTCAATGATGAGGTAGGAGGCAAGATCGGCAAAATGTTTCGCGATCANTTTCATCGGNACATTGTTAGAGATGGCCATATGGTGGACAATAGCGAGCGCGAGCACTATCTTGCCGTTGACCCTTTCTGTGAATGACATGCGTTCCGCGAGAGACCAGCCAATAGCGGGACTTGGATTGGTGAGATCNAGTTGAAGGGGCAGCAAGTTTTCGCCCTTATTCCTCTTTACCTGTAGATAGTTTTTTTCTACTGCAACAGGATCTATATCCTGAGACACCACTGTAAANCCGAGTTTTGTNGCAATGCGGCTGAAACGTCCATCGTTTGCACCCAGATCATGNACTGTCAATTCTGAGGGCTGTAGAGAAGTGAGGAANCTCCCTACAGCTTCCTCCTTGTGTCGCATCGAGTGACCTTGATAGTTGGTCGCCGAGTAATAATCTCCCCATTCAGTGTCTGGAAGTTTCCAGTGCCGCGTCTTTATCGCATTATGCAGGTCCTTGAGAAACGCAGAGAGAGCCTTGCGGGAAACGTTCCTGGGCCCCTTGCCTTGGTTNCTTGANCCCTTGCTGCTTGAAAATTTNTGCTGTGCTCTGGCATGAAGATGTATATGGGCGAGCAAGGAATAATTCAGGTAGCTTCTTNCCGGTAATAGTCGCGATGCAAGGTCCANNGGTACCCCGTCTATATAATTCTTCGAGAGCTCCGCCAATCGGCTATCTNTATTACTTATCANGGCCAGAGGGGCCAGAAAATGTTGGCAGAATTGCTTNTAGGCAATCCAGGGTGCANCNTCNTGGTATCGGGTAAACGACAAAGTGTCAATGAACACAGGTTTCCCTTTGTGGAATTGAACATTATAGGCAGACGCATCTTTAAGTATCATGCCAAAAGTAAGCGCTATGCGCTGGATTTTGATGGTGGTAAGTGCTGCATCTTTAAGTTGGCTGAAACACCATTCATAGGGGTATGAAATGGTCTCAATTTTCTCTGGCTTTATGATCTTATANGCCAGATCTNCCTTAGCAAGANTGGAATTTACCTCATGGTGGGAGATGAGTANTTTNGCGTCAACTAAAGCCTGATATAAGCCGCNCTGCATAAGCAAATCATAGTCGGAGGCATATATTTTATTAATTTGGCGGTAAAGAGTGCCACTTTTAGTGAAAAGGAAACCAGCTGGGTCTCTGAACGACGAAGGCAGGGCGGCCTTCTCATATTCATTTATGGCTACAGGCAAAATTTCGGCACCACCGCGAACAGGCTATAGCAAGCCCATTGCTCATCAGCTTTACTAATTCATGAGGCTACAGTATCTTAAAGATTCTGTAATAGAAATTCAGCCAATGCAAGGTAGAAGGAAGGTCAGTCCAATATGAAATCCGTTTTTGAATNCGCTGCGGGCACAGCAGCNATCTTNGGCGTTGCTTACTTTCATTTTGAATCCAATGCCTATNTGAACCCCGGTACCGGCAGTATGATATTGCAGGCCCTTGTCGCCGGTATCGCTGTACTTGGGGTTACGATCAAACTGTANTGGTTTAAGTTTGTCGCCTTTCTAAAGGGGGAAAAATANAAGGCAGAGGATGANGATCTTCTGGCCGATCTTGATTTGGATTCTGATTCAAATGACGCCAGCAGCTGAGGCCGTACATGATTCTTAACAAAGACATTAAATTTTCTGAATTTAACAACGGTCAATCCTCAGCTTTCTCGTCTTGATTTTCCCCTAGTATAATTCCTAACTCGGCGAATCCAAAGTTGAGTCACACAAGTCAATCAATCTCCAATCTCACTCAGTTTGCCCTGCACCTGTTTGCCTTGCTGGGATTTGCNTTGGCCCAGCCCTTGTTCAACCTACTCGGAAATTACCCCGAGTTTTTCATCGCCCGTGGGTCTGAGCCGGTCGATATATTCCTATTAGCAGTGGTTCCTAGTCTCTTTATCCCGTTAGTATGTCTAGGCTTGGTTGCTGTAATGTGGGCTTGCGGACCGATAGTCCAACATTACCTGAAAATTTTGCTCGTTAGTCTATTCAGCAGCCTGCTATCGCTCCAGATCTTAAAAAAAATCACGATTGCTCCCGGTGATTTATTAGTCTGTGCGGCAGTTGTTGCTGGCATACTGACAGCGTATGCCTACAACAGATTTAAGCTAATACATACTTATCTCGCATTTCTGTCACCTGTGGCATTTCTCTTTCCAGCGCTGTTTATCTTGAGTCCCGGGATCGCTCGCGTTGCTTTTCCCGATTCTGAAATTTCTTCTCCTGAGCTAGCTACAATCGGCGTCTCATCAGCCAGCGCTGAAAGCAGCAGCGTGCCGGTGGTAATGGTCGTATTGGATGAATTTCCATTAACCACGCTATTGGATGACGAAATGCAAATTGATGGCACCAGATTTCCGAATATCTCCAATTTAGCCGATCAAGCCAATTGGTATAGAAATGCAACCACTGTAAGCGATTCAACCTTGGTCTCCATTCCCTCTCTACTCAGTGGGATTTCACCGGTACTGAACAGGAAACGTCTCCCTACCTTAGCCGACTATCCAAAAAATCTGTTTACTCTGCTTGCCGATACTCATGAGTTGAACATCATTGAAAATGGTACCAAGCTCTCGCCTTTGCCGAATGAAGAAACCTTAAACCCGTTTTCGCTGAGGATGCGAGCATTAATTGCAGATTTATCTATTGTGTACGGGCACATACTGTTGCCATGGGACTTGGCTGATCTCTTGCCCGCGATAGATCAGTCTTGGAATTCTTTCAAAGTCGTAAAAATCTCAAATCTGCAATATGATGAATTCGGCGACTTTACCCATCAACTGGAAGGCGCTGCTGATATTTTCGACGAGTTCTTGGCGAAAATCTCGCCGCAGGATCCTCCATCACTCTATTATTTGCATGCGATGCTTCCGCACAAACCCTGGCAATATCTTCCAGAAGGGCAGAGATACATGTTGCCCCCGGACGTAATCGAAGGTGGAGTTCGACTCAATAATAACTACGGTACTTTCCCAGCGTGGGGTGATGATCAAGCACTTATAGACTATGCATATCGGCGACACGCTCTGCAAGCTGGATATGCAGATAAACGAGTTGGTGATCTTATTCATCGACTGAAGGAGGCAAATCTTTTTGACCGAGCCTTAGTCATTATAACTTCGGATCACGGCACGTCTTTTCGCCCAAATGTGTTTCAGAGAAGGGCGAGTTACGAAAATCTCGGGGACATAATGTGGGTCCCCCTGATCATTAAATTGCCTTTCCAACAACAGGGAATGGTGAGTGATCGCAACGTCGAATCAATAGATATATTGCCAACAGTTATCGATACTTTAGACATGCAAGTCGATTGGGAACTGGGCGGACAGTCGGTGCTACGAACGACATTGGCGGAGCGGCCGATTAAAAACCTTCTCGCTGGCACTAATCAGGCATTTGAATTGAACGCGCAATCAGATTTACGCGAAAAAAGTCTTATGAATAAGTTACGGGCGATTCGATCTGGCGCATGGGAGAGTATGTACGGTGTGGCTGAGTATGATTTTTTAATTGGCAAACCGATAACAGACTACGAGCGTGGTGAATCTAGTCTAGACATTGAAATTGTGGGAGCGAGCTTATTTACGAGTATTAGTCCTGATAGCGAATTCATACTGACGGATATCAAAGGAAGCGTTTCAGGAACTATGAAATCCGAAGAGCCAGGCTATCTGGCGATCGGCGTCAATGGCTTCATCAGATCAGTGGTCCAGCTAGGGCAACGATTTAAGCTAGAGCGAAAATTCGCGACTCTTGTGCCAGAAAGCGCCTTAACTGCGGGAAGAAACGAAGTAAGTGCTTACTTTATAAGAGATGGGACTGGGAAAGTTTCGTTACTGCGGCTCCAAGGCGGAACTCCACCCCAATATTCTCTTGTGCTTGGGTCAGAAAATGAAGCAGATTCTCTGTTTCTCCCGGCAGGTCAGCGAATACCAATCGATGGGCAAGATGTTAGGGGCTATGTGCGATCAGATCTTACACCAGATGGTCAGTTTATCTCGATAAGCGGTTGGTCTGTTGATGTCACTAACGCGGCTAGTCCAGAAGTGCTTGTATTCGTCAATGGGCAGTTTCGCGCATCAATTGCACCAGATATCCTCAGAGAAGATGTTGAGGCCGAAATCGCAGAGGCAGCCGGCCTAACGCCAGGGTTTAGTACGATTCTACCTATTACTCAGTTTCGTGCGCTGGATGAAGAGCAGGTGCGTGTTTTNGGGATTTCCGATAGTAGTGCAACAGAATTAAACGTTGAGACAAACTGGATTTTTGCCAACTAAAAAATTGCCCCCTTGTAAAATCAGGCCTAAAGCCGGTAAAAAATGNAAGCGGGCGCGACGCTGAAGCTTTGAGCCAGCTGGAATAAAACCCCTANCTCGATTACTAGGAGNAAACTTTCCCTGGANAAAATCACTACCGTATNGCTTTTGCTGACGAGAAAACTAGTTTTGCGGTGACTCTCAACTCGCCCACAGCCGTCGAGACCACCTCAGCTACTGTGCCTGCCCCGAGTTCGTTCTCGGCGACGACTTCACAGTCCATACNGGAACATTTCAAGCTCTCCGGCCTATCTAATTCAGAAGGTGGGTTTTGAACCACTCTAGCCTGGCTTGATTAGCGCGAACAGAGTTATCCCCGCCAAAGCCATGTTTGCCGCCTGGAATAATTATCAGGTCAGTCTCAACATTATTATCTATAAGTTCTTTGTTCATCACTACTGAGTTGCTGACGTGAACGAGAGGATCAGCATCCCCATGAATTAATAGTGTGGGAGGGTCGCTTTGATCAATGAACATAATTGGAGAGACAGAGGGAATCAAATCTTCCTCAAAAGAGAGTGCAGGAAATCTGCTGTATAACTCTTCCATCGAAACCTCATTAACAATGCCGGCCGCCTCGGACTCAGATTGCCTGAAGTCAACTGGTGGAAAATAGGCAACTATTGCAGCCAGCGATGCATCCACTGATCCTTCGTTGGCACTGGAGGATGCTGCCACCTGTTCCTTAGCCAACCCAACCATCAAGGAAAGGTGCCCGCCAGCGCTTCCCCCAGTCACGCCAATACGATTCACGTCAATGCCATAATCGTCCGCATTTTCCTTTATATGTAAGGTCGCTAGGTTTACGTCGTTGACTGCGTCTGGAATCTTGTACTTTGGCGCACTGCCATGATAAACGGGGATCATGGTAAAACCAGCGTTCAGCATATCACTGAAAGATTCAGCCATCCTTGATGGCGGTGTCCAGGAGGAATACCAACCACCACTCATCATGAAAATCACCGCCGCGCCATTCGGACTTTCAGGCCGAATCACATCGTAGGTAAGAGCCATCCCATCTTTACGAGCATAAATAACATCAGACACATAGCTTGGGTCTGCGCTTGCCAACTGTGGTCCCGTTAAACAGGTAATAAAGAGTAGGGTGGTTATGTGCTTCAGATTCATATAATCCTCGTCTTCAATCAAATAATCTACGCGCTTGAATTTTTCGCGGCTCTATAGACCGGGAAACTGAAGGTAAGTCATATTTGGCCCAGTTTCAACGCTTTGTTTCGTAAATCAATGCTCTGAGAGCGCTTTGTCGAGTTCCCAAATTACGCCTTCAACATCAAGCATTGGATTTACGGCTACAGCACGTAGCCAGTCTTGGCCATCAACTTTGCAAATAGAGAACATATTCTTCGGGAGGCGTTGCTGACAATCACCGACGGATAGAAATTTTGGTCGAAACAGAACTATCCCGGTTTTAGGCTCGGCCCAAAGTATGAGTCTCTCATCATCATCAATCTTACCTGCAAAATTTTCCGAGTGGCGCATAGAACGACAAACGCGTTCTGTAATCCCATTTGAACCCCACGCAAGCAGCGTCGCGAGAAGTGGGATAGCTGCTGCGCCGCGGGAGCCCTGCAGTCCAGTGTTGGGCTTCGCCAAGTAATCGCTGCTTAAACTTAAAGCCTGATCACAATCCCGTGGACTACGAAACATGATCAATGCCGAATCCTTTGGTTGATAGAACCATTTGTGGGCTGACACAGCAACGGAGTCAGCCATTTCAATCCCGTCGAGCAAATATCCATATTCCCGGGTCATGCGTAGAGGACCTGCCCATGCCGCATCGATATGACTCCAGCCAGCATGACTTGCCAAGTCAAGGGGATCAATGGCCCCTGCAGCAGTCGTGCCGGCTGTTAAAACAAGAGCTGCATCCGTAATGTCACCAAGTGAACGACGGTCTATTCTGCCAACTTCATCTGTTTTGATGCACTCGAATGGAAGCCCGAGAATTTGTGCTGATTTTTGAATGCTCAGATGAGCGTCCTTGGATGCAACAATTTTTTTTACTTTCCCAACATCCCTCGCCGCCCATAGCGCAGTGAGGTTAGCGACAGTGGAGCCAGAGCACATATGACCACCATTCATGCCGAAAAAAGGGGTGATCCAGCTCATTACTTTTTTTTCTGCTTCTGATGCAAATGGCGAGATTGATGGATGAAGCAAGTTCTGATTTAAACGAGAGTTCCAAAGAGAGGTTGCCCAGGTAATCCAAGGTGTAGGTGGATCCATATGAGCAAACGCTAGCGGGTGATCTAAAGCTGCTGCACGTCCGAGAACATGAAAAGCGAGCACGTCCAAAGTTTTCTCCTCACCAAGCCCTTCAGCGCTGAGATCACGAGGCAAAACATTAGCCTCAAAGTTTCTCTGCCTGAGTAAATTAACTGCCTGTTCCAAACCTTCGGCGGGGATAAAGCTTTCATCAATATATTTCAACGCTATGCTCTCTTTTTGGTATNTACTTATNTNACAGCCAAATTAGCATAACAACTACCCGAGTCATATAAGGCCATGAGCGCGGCACAATTCCCGCACGTTGCCCAAGTTTCCGCATTCAGAAAATTTGATGCTAGCTACGTATTACGATTTTGAGAGAGCAAGACTTACTGCAAGGTCGGGCGCACTAAACAACATATTGCAGCATTCCGAGATGTCTGATGCACTTCACTCAAACCTTGCCTGCAGTTACTGTCAGGCGTTACCCGATTGCAAGTCTTCAAGGCACAAAAATGNGCCTGATTCGANAAGCAACAGNCCTTTATGCCTTAAACCATTNAGATCACGGGACGCGCTTGTCTGGTAGGTCATCGCCTTTTTGGATCTAACGTTAGCCTCTTCTTAAGTTTTTGCTTCCTCAAAAAGGATGTTTCCTTGAAGCCTGCCAGCAGAGTTTGTTTTGAATTCGAGACTATAGCCAGAACCAGAACCCTTCAGAAACACTTCCGCTAATAAATTCCCTGCAGCTTGATTGCTTTGGGAGATTTACTACCCACGTATCACCACCCTTCAGTGGAGTGACCAGGTTCCGAGATGTGCTTACCCCCAACCGGTGGTGGCTAAGATCTCGACCCCTTGTGATAAACCAAGATGTTGTTTAAACGGGATTAACTGCGATCCCTTCGTCATCACCGAAAAGAGTGGGTTTGGCTAATGACCGTCAGAATAGGCCTCAACACTTAACAATCGAAGCTCGAAGGGACCGTCTGTTTTGTCATATTGATAGAGCGCGAATTCTTTGATTTGAGCAATATCGAGTGCAGGTCCGTCCAGTTTAAACCCTCTGAACTGAGGTAAAAAGTTATCGAATGGAATATCAATAATGGTTATNTCNTTTGGTGTGGTNTTGAAATCCGCCCAGTAGTTGATTTTTCTCCATCTCCATCGGGCANCTGTTTGGATCGACCAAGTGTATCGCCGTCCGTCTGCNTCTACCTTTACTCTTATCCCNGAGTAACCNGACAGATCAAGTTCTAGCGGATTGGATCGGATAGAACTAAACCCACCTCCGTTNGTATTGGTATTGCCTGAGAATATGAGCTCAGACGNAGAAATCTGAAACCCGCCCTCACTNTTTCCTCCCATGACATTATCGTTTTGAATATACCAGCCAAGGTCTGGGGAACCGCCAGTAAAGTCGGTAAGCAATAAACTCTCCAAATTTTCAGGCTCCGTCGCGAATATAGATTGATTTATCAAAAGCAGTAGGATGCAGCACGTATTGACGTTTGCTCGGGATAGATAAGTTTTAAGATTCATACCGAGTGAAACGACTATTCTGGTGAAATAGTTCAAAAATGGCCTACAAAGTAGAATAGTCAGTGGAATCAAAAGCAGACCAAATAGGGAGCGCTCAACTCCCTCAGATTAGTATTTGATCTATTTGGTTTTGATCACCTTCAGAACAAGCTGGTCTGTTGTTCATCTTTTCCCCCAACGCAAATACGCAGACATTTCGATCATCTACAGGGTTGCGTAACATCGANGAATTCGAGGCTCGAAATATGCCCACCTTGGCGATATCGGCACAATTTAAGCTTCNAGTGCTCGATGGACNGGGCCTTTATCGTCTGCCGGGGGAGTCCNTNTATTNAATGAATTGCAGCACGCCGCCGTGCTTCAGCCCGCTCAGTATTTCGCCAGAAATTCAGCAATGGCATTAAGGTTGNCATACTGANACATCTCATGAAATTCCAGCGCGATNACCACAGCATCTATTAAATTACAGGGCAGCCCAAGCTCACCTAGTTCTCGCGCTAGTCGCTCAACAGTGGTTAGACAATTACTGGCATTTCAAAACTCTATCGCCGCTGCGACGCGCCCGCCTTGCTCTCCAGTCAATGAGGCGGCAGAGCTTTGCATGCAAACCTTGCCCGACGTACCTTCGGGATGAGATAGCACAGCGGGGTAAAATCTCTTCGCGCTTTCCAGATAGTCCTCTGCACTAACAATGAGAAAGGGGGCAGAGTAAAAATGAGGTACTGGGTTTTTACTCCGACACCTTAAAATCTCCTAAATTCTTATAAAATTTCGGAAAGTTAGGCCATTAAGATGTGAACGTCACGCCTGACTGTGTNCTCNATTAGTTTTGTAGTGNTAAGTTTTTAATCGACTTTGNNCAAAAAAAATTCAANACGGTCCAATTCCCCTGAGAAATATATCNGAATGGTTTCTTCAAGCNNGCAGAGGATTTAGCTGATCATTCNNCCTCTTTTTCAATATCTTTATATTCTTTGCGCTTTTGCAAGCTTAACTTGTCCTTATAACTAATTATAAGTGCGCTAATTGCTAAAATAAGAATACCAAGACTTTCGTATACAACATCTATTGGGTCGCTGCCTTTCGTTGTTAACACAATCATNCGAGTTAGAGCAGTCATTGCGATGATAAGCGGTAATGTAACGGGAATTCGACTGTCTTTATAAAATGCCCCAACCATGCCGAGAATCTCTGCATAAATAAATAGCAGAAATAAATCTGATAACGCCATTTTGTTCTGTGTGTCAAACATAGCCAAGATGTCAAAGCCAGCCGCCCATACTGTGCCGGCAACAATAAATACCAATACTANTTTCTCGATAGTTATTATTCCTAAATGTATTAGCTTATCAAACTTCGTATATTCCATTGTGTCACTCCCACCAAGTATAGCTGAACCAAATTTCTGATATTGATTGACGTTATCTAACCTTTTNCTTTTTTTATTCTCTGATGANTCTCTGTCATAAGTTACTCACGCATAGTTCAGCAGCTCCCTATNCAAAGNTTTNCCTANCAATCATATTTGAATCTTTGATANAGGGATAGCAAACCTTTAGGTTAAAAAGCATAAGAACGAGACCGACCACGTTTCACCAAAANTTNTTCCAAACCTATCAATTGCGNCTAGGCGTACTCATTTGCCTCGGGCTTTTTCGATTTCTCTTTCGAATCTNTNGTTACCAAGAGCTTAGNTANCGTTTATTGCTGATCGGNTGGACTCCATGNCAGCCTCACTCATCGTTTACGCCANGGGTGCGCGGTCCGCCTCCAGTCATGCTGCTCTCGACAGGGCANGGTCCGGGTAGTNTTAACGGGGTGGGGATAGTGTGTTGGGCAGGAAAACGCGGTCTACCCCCTTTTTACCAAAGGTCTGTAACGATGTAAGAGTTGCTTTTTGTTCAACGNTCGTCTTTTTTGCGGCGAGATGGTTAAGATTAAGCCTGATGGCGGCAGGATCTTCCACGNAAGCGATTATACAATCAGGCCCCTGGCATTTCTGACAGGCTTCAATGTCGATATTNAAACCCGTTTTAGNTACTGTGNNCAATNCGGCGCCNAGCTAAGCTCNTGCACCNGCNTCCGTATTGTACCGCGTANATCCCTTACCCGTGCTATTGGGNGCGAACACACCTTAAAACCAGTCAAATTGACNCGTGGNTTCCGCATCGAGGCAGCCATTTTTGCCNTGNAATCTACTCAGCTCGACCCTCGGATCACTCATAGCAGAATTCTGTATTTACTGTCGTAAGTAGAGGTCTGATCGCGGTTTGTCAAAANCTNACTCGCGTCAGCCTCTGANCTTCGTATTTATTNTGAAGCCNNTCTTNGGTTTGCTGGCNGCAATCCCACCCAAGAGCTCTTAGTCACAGCGCGCGTCTGACTGTGGTAAAGTTAGGAAATCGGAGCTTCGAAGATGCTAGGTCAACGGCGTGAAAGCACCTGCNGCCGTAGCCGGAGACTCCGGGAGTATTGTCCCCTAACCTATATGAGAAAGGAGAGCGATCAGTGAAAGGCGTAATCANAAAACTCATGCGAATTTCCTTCGCGCTATTCATCGTTAACCCTGCAACCGTGTTTGCCAATGGCCTGANCCTTACGGCCTTGGATGAATATGTTAACGAAGAGGATGATAATTATGCATACACCATTGCTGATACCGTGTCAGGNCAGGGATACGAGACGCTGATCATAGAAATGACCTCCCAGAAATGGCTGACTAGTGCCGAAGTCAACGATCCGATCTGGCGACATTACATGACCGTGACCATTCCGGACAGTGTTGATAGCAATATCTCATTTTTGTACATCACCGGGGGCAGCAAGTCGAACCGCCTTCCCGATGCAGCACCTGACAATGATGTTACTCGAGCACTCAGAACGAACACCGTGGTCAGCACACTTTACATGGTTCCAAATCAACCACTTAACTTCTCAGACAGCCCCGATATCGACAGAACAGAAGATGCGATAATCGCCTACACATGGGACAAATATTTTCGCACCGGTGATGAAAAATGGCCGCTCAGACTGCCCATGACAAAATCTGCCGTAAGAGCAATGGATACAGTCACCTCTGTGGTGTCTAGTAATTCTAAAAATGAGATTAGTGTGAACAGGTTTACCATAGCGGGAGGTTCGAAGCGCGGATGGACTACCTGGACGACCGCTATTGTAGACCCAAGGGTAATTGCTATCGCCCCCATTGTTATCGACATGCTGAATATCAGCGAATCTTTTAAACACCACTACTCAGTTTACGGTGCTTATTCCCTGGCCGTTATCGATTATGTCACCAGCGGCGTGGTTAACTGGATAGACACGCCGGAATGGGATCAATTGATGGATATAGTTGAACCCTATGAGTATAGAGACCGGCTCACCCTACCCAAATATATTCTAAACTCAACAGGGGATGAGTTTTTTCTACCCGATTCCTGGCAATTTTATTGGGACGATCTGGTCGGAGAAAAGCATCTGCGTTACGTGCCCAATTCGAATCACAGCATGAGTGATACAGATGTTATTGACAGCTTGGATGCTTGGTATCACTCAGTGGTACATAACGTGCCGCTGCCGCGCTATTCGTGGAAAGTTTCAGACACGGGAACTATCACATTTTTCTCACTCGACCAGCCGAAAAAAGTTCTTCTTTGGGAATCCACNAACGAAACCGAAAGAAATTTTACTCAGGCAAAGATCGGCCGAAACTACAGCAGCACAGCAATCAGCCCTACAGCCCCTGGTGTTTACGAAATACAAATGGAAATTCCCGCTTCGGGGTATGTGGCCTACTACCTCGAGGCAGAATATGAAAGCGGCATACCCGGTGCACCGTTCAAGTTTAGCTCCGGCACTAAAGTGCTTCCTGATATATATGAACATGCCTGGGAAAAAACTCCCGACGAATCGAGGTCTCGCTAACCATAAAGTGACGTTTTACTCTATAAGCATAGGGTGACAGGGGTCACTAAGCGATAGAAATCATTACGGACGATTCTCAACCGAATGTCGCGCGTGTCCGAAGTGACGGACAACGGGCAGGAGAACCATCTGATCAAGCCGAATCTCCCTGGTGCGAGACAAAAGCGTGGTGATCCGAAGCTGCAATGTGTATTGCAAGGTCATTTACAGCAATTGAAGCAAACTGTGCGGCGGCCTAAAAATGTTGCCAGCGGTCTGCTATAGATGTGAAGATAAATTATCTTACTGAAAAGTATTTCAGATTGGAAAATGACACACGCGTCTACAGTGGATAACATCCATTCGCGTCTGTAAAACCGATGATTATAACTGCCTGAAGACGCGCGCATACCTATCAAGCTATGTGCGAAAGATAGAGACTGTATTTTTGTTTGCTAAGTTCAAGTATCGTCGTTCACGTGCTAACGCGGATTCATAGCCCCGCTGGTCATTTATCCTGCCGTTAGAAATCACTATTATCAGTCTCAAAGCCTCCTGCTCGACTATAAGCGTCATGAGGTGAGCGACGAGTGAGAATTGTATATGTTTCTATTTCTCGATTCGTGTAACACTCTCGTTTTATCCTTTGAAATCTCCCGTTTACGAACCCTTTGTAGGGCCCCAAGCAGACAACTTGGTCAGCTGCCGATTGAAGCATGTTGTATCGAATAAGTTCATAGTCACTCATGTCTTCTAAACGAACTTCTTCAGTTGATGAACAAGACTGAAGAGCCAGTATAAAGGCGGATGTGACAATGGTTCTTGCGCTGAAATTCACCATACAACTCCTCTCTGTTAGTCACTTATCTCGCCAGTTACAAGCCATCTACATTTGTCGCATTCTACCCAATTAACGGTCGAAAATAAGCAAAAGAGCATGCAAAAATACCGATAATTGCGCCCACTGATTTTCAGCCGAGATTTACTCCGTTTATAAAGATAATCGGTTACAAATAGTTTTACCCAGATACTAACGGTATCGGCGTGAGATTGCTTTTAATTTGGTTTAATGGGCGTGACTGCAGTTTAGTGCAGTTGTACATCGTCGCAACAACGCTGTCCCTTTGTGGCTCAGCACCGATAGCTCCGCCTGAGAACGCATCGCCTGCATTCCCGTTGGCGAGGTCAAAGAATATAAACTGAGTTCCTAAATGGCTAGCGCAAGCGCCACGCTCTCGAAATGTATCTAAGCGTGAAACTCCATTGCTAAATACCCATCTTTGATTGGCAAAGAATAGCCATCTGCAATCAGAAGAAGGTTGAAACCGCCATCAGTGTCGCGAAATTCATGGCATCGCTCGAGTCTTAGTTATGCACTGCCGATCATTTCGACCCAAGGCACTGCCAGCGCGCTAAAGATCATCAAACAAGATCGTTAGCAAAAGCCCATTACGAGACCGAATATGTTCAGCCCCCTCGAATCGCTGCCATTCCAGCAGAAGTTGCCNTGAAGGGGNAAAGGTCCAGTTCACGCCCAATTTTACAGACNCAATCGTTTTGTCTGAAAGAAATTGATCCATATTATTTTCAAGCTCCCGGTCAATATTGGCCTCGATATACGCCATCGCACCGGGGATGTTCCCCAGAGGCCACATCTGCAGGTAGCCTGTTCGGAGAAAACCCAATCGCTCATGATCTCCGAACGGCTCCGTGACCGTCAGATCCAAGTTGTTCTGCTGCGGTTGGAATTCATTTGATAAGTAGTGAAAACCTGAGCGCCATTGTCCTCGCCCGCCGAAAGCACTAGCTGCTCTAATGACGTCAACGTTTGAGATCATTCTGCTATTGCCGATCGGGTTCACCATCGGTTGAGGCATGAGGTTCGACCGATTCATACCATTTTCACCCTCCCAATTCAGAAATTCCGATCTGAATGAGATCGCCCAGGTGTTGGAAATTTTTGCTCCACCCTCCAGCCTTAGTCCAATGCCATCGCCAATTCTGTAGCCTTCAACGAATTGCGGTCGGCCAATGTTGCTTTCAGAAATGACACTGAGACCGAGGTATCGTGGGTTACCAGCGCTGCTGTTGCGCATCGCCATGACACCTAGATCGAAGCGCTTGACGCTCGCTTTAAGCAGGTCGGGCACCTCGAAGTCAACGTGCCTGGCAGTGGTCTTGAGAAAATAGGCAGTGTCGTCTGTGTGCCCAATATCCAGTACAGAATTGAACTGACCAATTGCACTCGACGAGTTGTATTTCACCTCGTCAGACGCGCCTTTGACATTGGTGGAGGAGAGTTTCGCAATACGATACGTGTTATTTCTCATCAGAAGTGCTCCGAGAGGCGCGTCAAGGGCAATACTTCTTCTCAATCCAGACATGCCGAGTGCACGGCGCATCATTGACAGGTCCAAAGCGTCACTGCCTTGTCCCCAAGCAGGTGAAGCCAACAATATCGAGAAACTCAGCGTTCCCCCCAAACAAACCAAGACGATCGCTCTAAAGTGTAGTTTTGTTCCAAAATGCTCTGCCAACATCATTTCTTCCTAATGCGCCTTATTCATATGAGAAATTGGCGTATTCCAGTTAAACTCTCTGTACAACGCCCAGCATCTATTTCGGATTTCCTGCTTAGAAGGCTTGTACTGCTAATGATTCGATGAGCGAAGGAGTATGAAGCTGGCCAGAACGACGCTACGCACACAACACGCACCGGAGTCACTACGAACAAGGTAATGAAGCGATATGAGGGTGCGAGGAGTTGGGTTAGGGTCTAGCTAGATTTTGGCGCTAGCGATGGTCAGGAAAGCCTGGTCTACTCCGGATCAGAAGAGACCAAGATGGGTGGGCGGAACAATAGTTCAGCAAAGCGCGTCAGAGGGTGGGCTAGGGATGAAGTGTTGACCCGCGCTTTGTTTTGGCTCTCGCAAAAATGACTTAGAGGAGCCAAGCTCGAACTGTGGTTAGTGCAGGATAGGCACTCGGCCTTACAGTCTGCTTCTGTGTGCCCGTTACCGTGCGGAGTATGATGTTGGGGAGGCGCGAGTGGATCAGGATGCCGATGGGCATCGAATGAAGCAGCGTGGTGGCCGGCACTGACCATGACATTTGGCATGGCGCGCGAATCGCCATGCTTACTCATATCTAATGACATCCATGCTGCTGCCCCTGAATTGAGCGGCGACGCCAACGAGATTAGTAGCACGTAAATCATAGCAGAACGAGACATCTTAGTAGTCTTGCAGCTCCGCTTAGAAATTACAACAACCGTCGGCCAATAAAATAATTCAGATGCCTCTCATAGCCTGCTGAACCCGAGTTTTTCGACAAGGTTCTGTCAGAAAAATTAAGGAACAGGCCACGTTTGACCAAAAGTTGTTGCAGGCCTATCGGGTTTGCCTTTGCGTATTCGTTGGCCGAGGGCTTTTTCGATTTCTCTTTAGAATCGCTTGTTACCAAGCACGAAGCTCCCATTTGTCGTTGATCGAATGGCCCTGATGTTAACTTTATTAATCACTTACGCCACAAGCGCGCGGTACGCATCCAGTCGGGCTACTCTGGACGTAGCAAGATCCAGTGATTGCTGATGTGGTGTAATTAGTGTGTTGGGCGTGCCGCCTGCATTAATTGCATAACTTGATCATCGGGAATACTGAGGATGCGGCATCATACCTGCTCTCACCGGGTTCAACTCAATATACCGATAATGGGCGAGCACATAGCGTTCCTCCTAGGTAATGCAAGATTTGAAACGCCTTTACCAAAGTGGTCCGCTTCTCCGGTAGCACTCGATTATGTGCTGAGCAATCCACTGAGCATGATGCTTCATCATGAGCGAGGCCGAATCCTTTTCTGCTGGTATGAGCAACAGATGAATATGATTAGTGATCAAACAATAGACATCGACCGAGCAACCAAATCTCCCAGCCTGAAGCGCTAACTGCGTAAGGTAGAACAGATAATCCTCATCATGAAAAAAAGCGCTACGGTTGTTCCCGCGCGAGATGAGATGCCAGAGAACTATGGCNATCGCGAGACCGGCTCTTCGTCGCATTCTGTGCCCTCATGTAAGGCCCGTTAGGAAGAGTTATTGTAAAAAATAGGTGTGATTGGACTAAAGGACAAGTTTCCGGGGAAAGCGTGGTCTGTCCCCTAGACTCATCCTTCAATTACTTAAATTGTTGAATCTTTGGTCGTTAGTGCGGCTACTTGATTTGCACCAGCACTGCACCCGCATTGCGGGGCTCAACTTCAAAGCTTTTGATGTCCCCGCGAAATTCGTAGTCACGCAAGGACAGCAATACTTCTTCACGGATCAGTCCGGAGCCAACAATAAATCGCACGTTCTTGGCGATAGCTTTATTAGCCAGGTCAATCTCACTTTGCATCTTTCGGAGCGCTTCACTAACGTGTTCTCCGTGGTGAGCGATATCAACTGTGATTGTCGAGCCATCATGCTGAAGATCTAGTGCGGTGTCACACTTGGGGCAATGNCTCGTAAACTCATCGACATTCATGCCGCATTCAAGGCAAGGCTTCTGCATTAGTTTTACACGCAAAATTNGAGTAGTNGAAAGTAAGAAGTATACGGCTAACGAACAATAAAATCTTGAGTAAGAATAGGACAGACCACGTTTTTACTGCCCAACATGAGACCACCCCCCCCCTCAAAACTTTCTCAACCTCGCTTTGTCTATATTAGTACGACTGGAGGCGGAACGGGCCGTGGTAGCGGAGGCGATGAATGAGGCTGTCATCAAGATCTTCCGATCAGCAAAAACCGAAAACTCCGTGCTTGGTTACGACCGGTTAAAAAGAGAAATCGAAAGAGCCCTAGAACAAGGATTTCGCCAAGCCAAATCTGGTAGGAACGCAATAACTTCTGATTATCGTGGGCTAGTTTAAGGCAGCGAGCTCTTCGAGAATAAATAACGCCACTTATTCCAGAACCTGCGAATCAAAGGATAGCACATGCTCGGAAGCAAAGGGTGACCTGCCTTGCATCACTGCAATAACATATATTTTGTAAATAGCTTCTAGGTCACTTCGGTCCGAAAACGTTGGAGGAAAGTTTATNCTTTGAAAGNTCGAGGGNCCCTCAAATGAGACCGTGGGTGAAAATAAGTTTCTACTTATTTCTGAAAGGTTTAGATCTTGATCGAGCGACCATATTTCCTGCGTCGGCATGTGTTCTACGACGACATAGAGATCAGTGGCGACATTAGCTCCGTGCCTGTATCCAAGTTTAAGGACAATTCGGCCAGACTCTTCNAGAGCTTCATAGAAAAATTCCACCATTGCNCGAGCTTTAGAAAGATAATCGGGCGAAGGGCTCCTGATCACCGAGTCTAACGGCTGAACTTGCAAATTCGGCNGAGGTTCTAGTGACTGNATGAAATTAACCAAGTCTNNAANATCTGAGGACGACGACAGCTGGAATTCACCGTGTCCATAACCAAGTGGTNGGGGCAGTAGTATCTGATCAAGAGTTTTTGCCTTCCCATCGTGAAGATAGGGTGCTGATCGTTTCAGNCGCAACAAGCTAGGNGTATTCAGAGTTTTTACGGAAAGATCCGGCTGCAGGAGCTTGTGATTGAGTTTGTCAGTGTAGAGGGGAGGCACATGGCAACTGGAACAATTATTTTCTGCGTCAAAGAATAGTTCCTTACCTCTAGCAATGGACTCACTATCTACTGAAGACGAGTTGNTTGTGTGTAGCGTNAATTTTAGTGAACTGACATAAGCAGCCAGATCATCTAGCTCAATACTNCTGCCCAAGTTTTTTTCGGCGCCGTCACAAGCAGGGGCGCAATTTGTAGGCCCAGAAACCAATCCAGTGCCACCCTGAAGCTCCCGAATTGTGNCCTCGACATCCTGAATTTCATCTAAATTACCAGACCAATGGAACGGGCCAGTNAGGGTAGCTCCGATTAGTGAAGGTGTGTTCCGCAATCCATCCGGAAAAAACCAATTTGCGTGATCTGTTGACCCATCAAAATGGCAGGTGGCACAAGATATCCATTGATCTTTTGCCATTCTTTGGTCGTCTGAGCTGTGAAATAATTTTTGACCGTTGAGTATTGACGGTTCAATAGGTATGCTCGCGGCCTCAATTGTATCTTTAATCTCTAAGCTTTCAGAATTGAGCACCGTAATTGTGCCATCAAGGGAATTATCGATATAAATTTCCTTAAATTTATGATTAGACGCAATGCCCAGCGGAAAGCTTCCAACCTCCAAATGTTTTAGTGATTTCCTTGAATTAATGTCAATGACAGTCAAGTCATTGCTNGCAGCATTCACAACATAGAGCATGTCGCCATCCAGTAACGATTCAAGCGGAATGCCAACTGGCTCATCAATCACATCAATTGCTATCCTGCTACTCCGCAGGTGGTCCAATTTCTTCAGGTCCACAATTGAAACGAAAGGAAAGACCGTGGTGTCAAAAGCGGGACTCGGGTTGTCCGTATTGCGAATTGTATTTGGAATGTAGGCCAACAATTGATNGGGATCAATTGCTACCGATTGCGNGAGTGTGGCGCGCGAGCCAAGAGAGATAGTCTCTATTACTCTGAGGCTTTCAGTGTTGATCAGCGTCAGCTGTCCTGAAGAGAAATGTGTAACTAACAGGCGATTTGAATCGGCAGATAGAGCCATCCCCCTGGGCTCTGGTGGAACAGTAATCGAACCTATCTCAACGAAATTATTTAAATCAAAAATCTGAACCACATCACTTTCTTGACTGGACACATACGCCAGCGCTTCATCGATAACAATTCCAAAGGGGCCGTCCGCGGTACGAATTTTTCCCTCGACAATTTTCGTCTCCCTGGAAATTATGGCGATAGTATTTTCGGCCTGATTCGCAACCCACACTCGATTTCTCTTCTCGTCAAACGCAAGTGTTTGAGGCGCGAGCCCAACGCTAATTTCGCTCACTGAATAAGAAGTTGACCCTAAGTCAATAAATGAGACCGAACCAGAATGTTGATTAGCAACGACTATTTGAGTTGCATCAATTACCTGTATTGAAGAGGTATTCTCGATGGCTAAAGCAATCTGCGCGAAATAGGGAAAGCAAAGAGCTGCCCGCATGAATTTTTTTAGGGAGAGCGACATGAAAATTCAATTCATTTTGTGAAAGTAAAATTAGCCTCTTTAAAGGCTAGCCAATAGCTTTCATCAAGCACGTTCTTCCCGGCAGCAGTCACGAGTACAATCAATCGATAAGATCCAGGGTCTATACTTTCATCAAGAGGAATATCAAAGAGCGACAATTCCGACCTATCATCCAAGCTTATAGAATCCATAAATGGAATAACTTCTCCCACCTTACTCAACTTCAGATTTTGATCCAACGTGACAAACTGGCCGCCAGGAAGAAAAACAGCCACATAGACGTCCGCGTCACCTTGAGCGTCAAAATCAACAGTTGCGGTCAAACGCTTTCCCGGAGAGAGCGCACTGTCGTCTAGATCGATTTCAAAAGATCCATCAAGTTTCTTAACGTGGGCCGGAGCAAATATTTGCTCCCCTTGTAAGAGAACCTGACGGCCTTCCCATATCGGAGAGCCGAGGCTTCCGGATCTTTGAGTCAAAAAACTTAACGTAACGGTGTCGGCGCCATTCCGTAACTGGAACTCTCCAGCAGGCAGGTCGAGGTTAGGGAACGACTCGTTCAACTCAAATGCGTCATAAATAGTCCCCGCCTCCGAGAGCGTTGCCTGATCAAGGATGAAACCCGGCATGACTGCAGTATACTGCATGGTTTCCAGAGCAGAGCCGTTTGCGCCCTGCAGTTGAAGCGCCAAGCGCGCACTCTTGGGCAATTTTGCCGGAACGCTTGACACCAGATCGGCCTGCATAGCTCCATCACTGGTAACGTAAAACTTAAACGAGCCATTCTCTGCGCCCAGAACAGACCCAGTAGGATAAGGCGGCTCTACCTGACCCGCAGACGTCATCCCGTCGTGTAGGACCATCACGTCAACGTTATGCGCGCCCGCCTCAGCAACGATATAGTCATATTCAGGATCAAAGTAATACCCTATCTTGTTTGCCACTCCGCTAAACGATCGCTTCGCCCCGCTTGGCGCGGTAATTTCGATCTGAACCTTAGAGGGCAAGGTAGGCGCAACCTGCCCAGAAAAGCTGACTATGTCCCCTATCTCAAGGATCGAGCCTGGCCTGACGCCCTGTGGATGAAGAAAGATGTCTATCTCCTCGCCCTTCAGCTCGAATAGCGGGCCACCAGAAGGTCCGCCAGCCGCACCCTGAAAGGGCGGCATCACCCGCCCACCATCCGTATCCGAGTCTGGCAACATCGTCCACAGTGCACCGTACGCCCCGTAGTGGCTAAAATTTGAATCCGGCACCCTGTAGACACCCCCCCCAAACACAAACTTAAAATCGTTCGGCTGATCACCCTCGTAACCACTGCCCAGTTGATAGCCATAAGGAGTATTGAACCTCCAATATCCATTAGTGCTCATTTGTGAGCCCACAAACTCTCGAACACTGACGCCGGGACGCCCAATGCTTGAATAGTAATAGCCCCAATGAATCCCATTTTGCGTCGGATCNACGAACGCCGGGACTGGAGTCCCGGCACCCGATACCATTAGCAGTGAACCCTCATTTAGTCCTTCTTGGCTTACGTTTTGTGCGTTGATCAGTTCGGTGAGCGCCCCATCACCATCGTCGAGGGTAACGATATTCTGCATTGCCGCGNNCCATTCGGTGAAATTTGACATCCACATGACATCGCCGATCTGGTAGGGCGAGAAGAAATGTGCATTCTGATTTCGGCTATCTTCCATGAGATACCATTGCCTCGTTTCCGCGCTTGACTCGTTGCCTCTGCGCCCGTGGGTGATGATCTTGGAATCGGGCGTCTCGACAACTGACGCCCACCTTCGAGACGCCATCCAAAGCACGCCCTCGGGCGACNTATACTCAACACTGTAATTTGCAAGATATTCTCCAGCGGCAGTAAAACTGAACGCCTCATCGCTTGATGAGAAATAGCCGAACCGGTTCGCATCTCCNGTGAATANCCTATCGATACGCGCTGACTCAGATGAATTAGGAAAGTGAGAAACGGACAGGGTTACCTTTGCAGGAACTCCCGGCTGGACAACCACCGTCGGAGAGTAGCTGTCGCCGACCTCGAAGGGCGTGCCAGGGAAGACCCCNGTTTCGAGATCCAGAAGCTCTGCGATATAAATCGAATAGGTACCACTGATCTCAAGATTCTGGCCGTATATGTCCGTAACGCTACCTTCCAAAATTATGCGNTACTCACCGTAGTCATCTAAGGTAAGGTCAAAATCATCAGAGTAGGTTGTGAGTCCATAAATCATGTCCGGATTGTTGCTGTTCCTTACCAGCTGCTCGCCAATCTCTGATGTTGCTTGTTTGACTAATGCTCCTTTAATAGNGTGTGGCCCCACAGTTGACTNGGCACCGTCAGGGGATATGATCGTAGCGCTCAGCTGACCGGTAGGAAAATCGAGGGGCAGCTTAGGTGGGTTTAACCACTCTTTATTGCTGAAAGCAGTGAGGGGTACGAATGGCTCAATATTATACTGCCGAACGGCGCCATCACCCCGCGTCGACTTTGGCANAATGAGCTTGTCCGCATTGGTTATCCAATGTCCGGCAAAGCCAAATTTGCCGACATCAGTGCTTGAAACAGTGCCCCGCGAGCCATTGCTGATTTCGTTTAGCAGTATGGCACTGTAGAGCCTTGGACTTTGGAACTGGCCAAGTTTTATCCGAGCAGCGCCGTGTGCTTCGGTAAGATGAAACGAGGGTTCACCATAGACATCTTCATAGTAAAGTCGGTCAGAATTTAGCCCGGCGACCCAAGGATTCATACTCCAACCTCGACCAGTCATAACGAGCTGATAGATGCCATCCGGAGTGCCGGAGGGTACCGCATAATTCAGGCTCCATGCAGCCCTCCCTTGCCCTGTTTCAACTTCCTCATAATCAGTCAATGAAAATTCGCCGATATAGATTGCCTCGTTGCTCTGAGTTTCCGCTCGCTCGATTGGCATTNCTGTAACNGTCAAATTACTTGCCGAATACTGAGGCTGGGCTGCCTTCTGCTGCCCCTCTGCATTGAAAAGGAGTTCCAGGTAAGCAGCACCACCACCCAATGAAGGGGTAGCGCCAAATTCAAGGTTCCTGGAATAAATGTCGACAGACCCAGCCANTGTCCCAGACNGACCAGCCTGCCAGTCAGNAGAATCNAAGGTGCCAGTCAGCCATGCCACGCCCGGATCCTTGCCCCCTTTGAACCTGAGAGCGTTCATCTCGTTTTGGCTGGACCCATTCAGCCTTTGGCCCGTAGAGATAGCGAGCTCAGCATCTGCAATGGGAACATGAATCACCGTTCCTGGCTGCTTGCTGGAGAAATCGTTGTAGCTCTCAGAATGACGGTCCTGACTAATCTGTAAGGCCGCCCCGGGAGGGGCAAAAAATTTTATCGAGAAGCTGCCATCGGATTCAGAAATACCCGAGTATGTTTGCCCAGTTTGTAAGTTTACAATTCCAAGTCTAACCAGAGGTTGAGATGCCCCGGGAGCTCCCTCAACAAAAGACAGATGAGAATTGTCCAGATGGCGCACAGTAATCAGGTCCGCGCGGGGAGGCTTCCCCGGCCACCTCGAAATAGTCGCATCTTTCGGTCCTACGGTAATATCCGAGACAGATCCGCCTCTAGCATCTACGCCTACAGAACTTAGGTAGTAATCACCATCTGGGGAAGGCCAAGAACTTGATAAGACCTTGATTCGATAGCGCCCGGCGGGAAGCTTTTCCAAAAAACTGTGGGTTCTGGGATTGCCGCCCCCAATGCCACGCGTTANATCCCTACCCTCGTCCAAATTATAAAATATCAGCAGGGCATTGCCAGAATTAGGATATTCGGCAGAACCACTAAGAGTAATCTCCTTGCTGAGGTTCACCCGATAGACCCGGTCAGCATCGTCCAATCCGCAAGTTTCCATTGACCGAAACGCGTTATTGTTNCCATCTACATACCGAAGAAAGANGCAACCATTCTCTACGTTCAGCAACCCAGCGCTATCGGTGGTCAATGCGCCATTCCAAATCGAGTCTTCAACCGACGCGTTGGCTAGAATGGTGTCATTCAGTCTCACCTCTACCGTCGCGGCTTGAGACAAACTCGGTAATGCGACCGCAAGTGCACATGAAAGCAACCGTGAGTACGGTTTTACGGATCTAATAAAATTCATGGACCTCCCGAAATGCGCGTTTGTTTTAAACCCAGAAATAAGCACCAATTTTCAGAGTGCTAATATTGCATTCTGCTGACTTCTTTCACTGCTGGCATAGCAGGGGCTCTACCCCTCTGCCATCTTACAGAATCCATTGGTTTTCATAAGCTGCTTATGACTGCCAAGTTGACTATGGGTCCGCAGTATCTAATCAAATTCCGAGCCACACCAGTTCTAGCCATCAGCGGCACGCGGAAAGTTAGCGCCTGGTAACAGCCAGTCCGAGAGAGAATTCGAAAAAGAAAATGCTTGAAGCTAACCTGGTGGACCTGCAGCAAATATCCGTTAAACATAGTCTGCCCTTTTTTATTCCTTATTAATTAGGCAATGTGAGTCAACCGTACCTAAGGTGATAAACCCAGCTGCCCAAACCGTCCCGAAAAATTTAATACCAATAACGCCTTCTTGAGCTTTATTTTTCCTAAATGCATTACTGATCAAGCTTTGTGATTTTCACCTTGGTTCGGTGCTTTTGTATATGCCTATTTGCTGAGTAATCTATTCTTACTCTTTGGTACGGAGAGATGGAGCCTTTTAAATGCCAAACAAAAAGCACTCCCCACCAGAGAACAAAAAACCAAATATTCTTGATTCTGCCATTCCATCTCGACCATTCAAATACAAACCCTTCTACAAACAAATCAAATGATAAGAGAGCAAAAAACCAAATACCCAAGTCAGAAAAAATAAAGATTCCTTCGCT
>NYWC01000033.1 GCA_002684935.1 Gammaproteobacteria bacterium | reverse complement strand
GGCCGGACTTGAACCGGCACGAGCATAGCTCACTACCCCCTCAAGATAGCGTGTCTACCAATTCCACCACTTCGGCATATCCTTAATCCAGCGCTCATTGTCTAGTCTTCTTTTTGACTGTTAATCGTAAACTCTGCCAACGGATCCGCGAGCAGAACTCACTGTGCTGTGGCTCCTAATTTATTGCCAATTTAGTTGGGCGTCCCGGGCAGGCTGGGCAAATCGCTCTGATTTGAACCAGGCTCAACATCCTCGGATTCCAAAATCGGTACGTCAGACTGCTGGGAAGAGACTTCTTCGAGAATTTCCTCGTTAAAAATTGGCAGTCCCGAGGGGGCGCCAAGCCCAGATCGATTACCGGCAAAAACTGCCAGCAGCAAGCTAGTCATAAAAAACATAGTGGCCGCCACCGTAGTTGCTCGCACCAGGAAGTTACCGCTGCCGGATGCGCCAAACACAGTCTGAGAAGCACCGGCCCCAAATGAAGCGCCTGCATCAGCACCCTTGCCCTGCTGCAGTAACACAAGGCCAACAATTGCAATAGCGACGATTACATGAACGACAACTACAATAGTTTGCATAATCAACTTTCCGTATATGCACAGATGGCAATAAATTGTTCCGCGTGTAATGAAGCGCCGCCCACCAGACCACCATCTATATCAGCCTGCGTGAACAAAGCTCCCGCGTTTGAATCCTTCACACTGCCACCATACAAAATTTGCAGGTTCGCAGCGATGTCCTCGCTAAGCGCAGCGACATGTTTGCGCAATAGCCTGTGTACTTCCTGCGCCTGCTCCGGCGTTGCAGTTTTTCCGGTTCCGATAGCCCAGACTGGTTCGTAGGCCAGCACCGCGTTGCTAAAAGCCTCGACGCCTGCAGCAGCGATCACCGCCTGAAGTTGAGCTAGCACAACCGCTTCAGTCTCGCCATTATCCCGTTGAACTAGCGTCTCGCCTACACAGAGAATAGGGGTAATTCCGGCGCACTGAGAGGCCATAAATTTCTTAGCCACCAAGTCACTGGTTTCCCCGTAAAGCTCCCTGCGCTCCGAGTGTCCGACGATAGCATAGTTGACTCCCAAGTCAGACAACATCGAAGCTGCCACTTCGCCAGTAAAAGCACCGCTATCGTGTTGAGACACATTCTGTGCCCCCACTTTCATGTTCGTATTGGAGCAAAGCTTCTTAACCAGCTGCAAATACGGATACGGTGGGCATATTCCAACGACAGTTGACTCCTCTCCCGCAAGACCCAGAATTACATCTTGCAGAAGGTGCTGGATCTGCTCAAAAGATCCGTGCATTTTCCAGTTGCCGAAAACCATCTTCTGACGCATCGCAACTTGCCCCTAATGTAAGTCAAAGTTCACTGGAGCCCAACGAATCGGGCGCCAATACTAACCAAGTTGCAGCAGTGACGCAATATGGGCGCTATGAGCTGGGATACTTAAAAATTCGCTTGAATACACACAACTGCCGACAATTCAGGGATTTAGATCATCGCTCTCTGTAGCGGGCCTTTCAATTTCGCTGCGATCAAGCCTCGGCGCAGGCTTTATAAACACGAATCGCGTCGACCGTTGCCTCAACATCATGTGTCCTCACAACGTGGGCGCCTGCCTGTAATGCCAGTGCGGTAGCCGCGATTGAACCCGCCAGGCGCCGACCGACTGGTCGGCCAGTGGCTGCTCCAATCATAGACTTACGGGATATACCCACTAGGACCGGGAGGTCTAGCTGCTGCAGTGCCGGCAAATGCCTCAGCAGGGCGTAATTATGCGCTACTGATTTGCCGAAGCCAAAACCTGGATCAACTATAATCCGGTCACGCGCGACTCCGCCAGCCTCGCAGTGGGCGATTCGCCGTTGCAGAAAAGCCACCACTTCACTCACCACGTCTTCATAGGCGTAGGTTTGCTGCATGGTCCGTGGGTGCCCCTGCATATGCATCAGGCAAACAGCTGGCGGATTGCTGCCCTCAGCAGCAACTGCCAAAGTCCCATCGTTATTGAGTGCGCGGATGTCGTTTACCAGGTCTGCACCGGCCACTAAGGCGGCCTGCATCACTTCCGACGAACTGGTATCAATAGAAAGCAGGACATCGAATTCGGCGCGGAGCAGCTCTAATACCGGTATGGTGCGAGCGAGCTCCTCATCGAGTGGAACCGCGGCAGCGCCGGGGCGCGTAGATTCGCCTCCAACATCAAGGATTTGAGCACCAGCCGCTACCATTTCATGGGCGCGCCGACGCACTTTATCTCGGTCAAATTGGAATGAAGCACTTTTGGCACTGGCTAGCTCAGCGCCATCAGAGAATGAATCAGGAGTAATATTCAGAATACCCATGCAAACTGGAGAGGACAGGTCTAGCTGTCGCTTTCCAGCTCTCAGGGTATAGGACCTTCGCAAAGTGGCCTGGAGTTCAAGACAGGGGCGCGCTAATGCTCGCCAGCCGGTCCGCCAATCGTCCCTGGTGGGCTGTTTGCCTTGCCCTCTTTCTCTATTTCCGCTCCAACCGGGTTTGCCCCGGGGCCATTATTGTCAGAGTCAGTCCAACCCGTTGGGGGCCGTGGCGTCTTACCCNNCATGATNTCATCAATTTGATCAGAGTCGATTGTCTCGTACTCCATCAATGCGTCTTTCATGATATCCAGCAAATGCCTNTTTTCCTCAAGGATGCGCTCTGCCTTGCCATAGCATTCATCAATAATTCGTCGCACTTCTCTGTCGATTGCTTTCGCGGTTTCACCGGAGAAAGACTTATTTTGAGAAGCCGCGGAACGGCCCAAAAATACTTCGCCTTCATCCTCTGTATACAAGAGCGGACCCAGTTCGTCGGACAATCCCCACTTGGTAACCATATTGCGGGCCATCTCAGTTGCTCGCTGAATGTCGTTTGAGGCTCCAGTTGTCACACCTTCTTTACCAAGCGTCATCTCCTCAGCTATACGGCCTCCGTAGAGGCTGCATATTTGGCTAAGAATGGACTGCCGGCTGAAGCTGTACCGGTCTTCCTCGGGCAGAAACATTGTGACACCCAAAGCCCGTCCCCGAGGGATTATGCTTACCTTATACACCGGGTCATGCTCGGGCATCAGGCGGCCCACGATGGCATGACCGGACTCATGATATGCAGTGTTGAGACGCTCTTTTTCGGACATCACCATGGATTTGCGCTCTGCGCCCATCATAATCTTGTCCTTGGCTTTTTCGAATTCTTCCATGGTAACTAGGCGCTTGCTGGCGCGGGCTGCAAATAAGGCGGCTTCATTCACCAAGTTAGCCAGGTCTGCGCCAGAGAATCCTGGCGTACCGCGGGCGATAACACCAGGTTGGACCAGATCATCAATCGGTACTTTACGCATGTGTACTTTCAGAATCTGCTCGCGACCTCGGATATCAGGCAACCCAACAACTACCTGACGGTCAAATCGGCCTGGACGCAACAGAGCTGGATCCAGCACGTCAGGTCGATTGGTAGCTGCCATGACGATTACTCCGTCGTTAACCTCAAAACCGTCCATTTCTACCAGCAGTTGATTCAGAGTTTGCTCACGCTCATCGTGACCTCCNCCCAGACCGGCACCGCGGTGGCGACCGACTGCATCAATTTCATCAATAAAGATGATACAAGGAGACTGTTTCTTGGCTTGTTCGAACATGTCACGCACCCTAGAAGCACCAACACCAACAAACATTTCGACAAAGTCGGACCCTGAAATTGAGAAGAAAGGAACTTTTGCCTCACCGGCGATGGCTTTTGCTAGCAGCGTTTTACCCGTTCCGGGCTGCCCTACCATCAGGATGCCTCGGGGAATTTTGCCTCCCAGCCGCTGAAATTTGTCGGGTTCGCGCAGAAACTCAACCAGCTCCTCCACGTCTTCTTTCGCCTCTTCCACACCAGCAACATCGGCGAAAGTTATCTTGATCTGATCTTCACCAAGCAACTTGGCTTTACTCTTGCCAAAAGACATCGGCCCGCCGCGTCCACCGGCACCGCCGCCTTGCATTTGCCGCATGAAAAAGAAAAACAAGGCAATGATAATCAGGATCGGGAAGCTAGCCACCAACANCTGNGTCCAGATNCTCTGCTGTTCNGGCTCGTTAGCGATTATTTCAACGTCATTCTCGAANAGATCATTCATTAACTGGTCGTCACCGATTAATGGCATCACGGTGCGGAATTGGGTGTTATCNGAGCGAATTCCNGTGATATCAATGCCGGCAAGCTCAACCGCGNTCACGCGCCCTGAACGNACCTCCCGTACGAATTGTGAATAGTTNATNTTATCTTCCCGAGNTTCCTGGTTGATATTGTTGAACACGGTCAACAACACNCCNGCGATAATCATCCAGAGAATCAGGTTTTTTGCCATATCATTCAAGGGNTTATCTCCCNGTGGGTTGGCGCTTCTNGCGCCACTGCTACAATGCCGTTACGGCGTNAAACGCAGTAGATTTTAATCTCTGCAGGAAATAATGCACGCAAATTAGGGTGCATTCGTCGCTNAGTCCTTAAATTCCGACCCAAGCAGGTANACTTCAGGTGAACGTGCCCTTGATGCCTTGGGCTTTCTGGATNTAACAGAGGCAAANCTNGANTGCATATCCCGCTGAAATTCAGGAAATCCNTCTCCCTGAAACACCTTCACNAGGAAATACGCGCCTGGATTAAGAATAGATCTAGCCAAATCTAATGCGAGTTCAGCAAGATACATGCTGCGCGGCTGATCAATCTCNTTCANGCCNNTAATATTNGGGGCCATATCGGAAATTACAAGGTCTATACCATCCTCTCCAACACTATTCAGGATCTGCGNAAGAACNGACTCTNCTGTGAAGTCACCCAAGATAAAATCGACTCCCGCGATCCCATCCATGGGTAGAATGTCCGTCGCGACCACACGCCCCGTTTCTCCCACTAGTTCAGAAGCGACCTGAGACCAACCACCAGGCGCAGCACCCAGATCCACCACTGTCATCCCGGGTCTGATGAGTTGATCTTTTTCNTGCATTTCTAGCAGCTTGAAACTGGCNCNGGAGCGATAACCATGTTCCTGACTGCGGCGCACATAATCATCTTCAAANTGCTCTTTCAGCCACTGCTTACTACTTTTTGAGCGCACCATCTTTGAGTTCAAAGTCCANTAAAAGTTTGAGGCTNGGNGAGTCGTANTAAAAGTAAGTGTCAGAGCGAGCAGTGAGTTGATAGAATCTTNTCCCCTAAACGAGAATCCGCAAGCTCATGAGTCTGACAAACCCAGAAAAAAAGCGCTTCCGCGCGATTGGCCATANCCTCAAGCCCGTGGTGATCATTGCACAGAAGGGTCTGACGGANAACATCGGCNTNGAGATTAATCGAGCGCTGGATTCCCACGAACTTATCAAGCTNAAACTGCAGATTCCAGATCGCGCGGCNAAACAGCAGCTTACTGAAGAGATCTGCAAAAATCACAAGGCTGAAGTAGTGCAAAGCATAGGCCATGTGCTGCTACTNTACCGCGCGGCCANGCGACNTGANCCCAAGCTCTCCAACCTCGTCAGGAAAAACNACTGANGGCTCTTGCGCAAAATCAGCTGACAGCCCTCTAGATATGCTTGATGGACTCTATCTCGTACTCCAGATCTCCAGCTGGCGCTTTCACCACAATCTCATCACCTTCATGTTTNCCCATNATTGCCCGAGCAATGGGCGAGATCACTGAGATCATNCCAGCGGGCACATCGGCCTCATCTTCGCCGACAATCCGATAAGTCACTGCCTTCTCCGTATCAAAATTATACAAGGTAACAGTTGTCCCAAATATAACCCTCCCTGTAGGTTCGATCTTGGTNACATCGATAACCTCTGAGTCAGCCAGCTTGCCTTCAATTTCCTTAATGCGCCCTTCACAGAAACTTTGCTGCTCGCGTGCGGCATGATATTCGGCATTCTCTTTGAGATCGCCGTGCTCTCTTGCCTCAGCNATAGCCGCCGAGATCTTAGGCCGAGTAACGCTCTTGAGCTCCGTNAGCTCAGCACGAAGCGATTCTGCGCCGNGCACCGTCATGGGTACCTTGGTAAAAGACATAGAATTAAATCAGCCTTTAAAATTTAAAGAAACAGCAGGGGTATCTCTAAAGTGCGGCATGCAAGTCTTGCAGCGTGTAAACCGACATGTTGTTGCCGAATTCCAGCGCGTCACAAACTGCCAGCGCACCTGCAATGGTCGTAGTGCAAAACACGCCATGTCTTAGGGCAGTCCGCCGGATTGTTGAGGAATCGGCGATCGCTTGCTTGCCTTCCGTTGTGTTGAAAACCACCTGAATTTCNTCNTTTTTTAGCATATCAACTATATGAGGTCTACCTTCGGCGACTTTATTCACTCCCTNCACAGGCAAACCAGCCTTGGTAATCACTGCCGCTGTACCATGGGTCGCGATCAGTTTATAGCCTAATGTCAGGGCGCGCTTTGCCACCTCCACAACATAGGGCTTGTCGCGATCTCTCACACTTATAAAGCAGTTTCCTGAGCCCTCAATGGCCTCACCAGCGCCCATTTGCGCCTTGGCATAAGCCTCGGCGAAAGTTTCGCCCACACCCATCACCTCACCGGTCGATTTCATTTCGGGCCCCAGAATGGGATCAACGCCGGGAAATTTATTGAATGGAAACACAGCTTCTTTCACTGCAAATGTCTTTGGCACCGTTTCTTTGGTGAAACCCTGNTCAGACAGNCTCTTACCGGTCATACAGCGCGCCGCGACCTTGGCCAGCGACGTGCCAATACACTTGGAAACAAAAGGCACAGTCCGCGAAGCACGTGGATTGACTTCAATAATGTAAATCTCACCGTCCTGATAGGCTAGCTGCGTATTCATCAGGCCAATCACACCCAGTTCAAGCGCNAGGGCAGCAATTTGTTCACGAATCTGGTCCTGTACNTNAGCAGGCAAATTGTAAGGTGGTAGGGAGCANGCGGAATCGCCAGAGTGAATGCCCGCCTGTTCAATATGCTGCATGATGGCACCCACCACCACCTGCTCACCATCACTAACCACGTCAACATCAATTTCGATAGCCGAACTCAGAAAATGATCAAGCAACACCGGGCTTTCGTTCGANACTTTCACCGCATCATGCATGTAACGCTGNAGTTCAGCTTCGTTATACACGATCTCCATGGCCCGACCACCCAGCACATAGGAAGGCCTTACAACAAGTGGATAGTCAATGTATTTGGCCTGCTCAAGTGCCTCGTCAACAGAGCGCACAGTGCAGTTTGGCGGCTGTTTAAGGTTGAGCTTCTTAATCAAATGCTGAAAGCGCTCCCGGTCTTCAGCGCGATCAATGGCATCGGGGCTAGTTCCAATCACGGGCACGCCCGCCGCTTCCAAGTCCTTGACCAGGTTTAAGGGAGTTTGACCGCCGAACTGAACGATCACGCCAACTGGATTTTCCAGCTTGACAACTTCGATGACATCTTCAAATGTTAACGGCTCGAAGTACAAGCGGTCGGAGATATTAAAATCAGTGGACACCGTCTCAGGATTACAATTCACCATGATGGTCTCGTAACCATCCTCGCGCATAGCGAGCGCCGCATGCACGCAGCAGTAGTCAAATTCTATACCCTGTCCCACNCGGTTTGGCCCGCCGCCCAGAACCATGATTTTTTCACGCTTACTCGGCTCAGCCTCGCACTCTTCTTCGTAGGTCGAATACATGTAGGCAGTAGTGGAAACAAATTCGGCNGCACAAGTATCAACCCTCTTGTAGACCGGGCGCACATTTAACCCGTGCCTGACTTGCTGCACCTCTGCNTCGGGAACGTTGAGCAATTGNGCCATACGCTGGTCGGAGAAACCTTTGCGCTTNAGAGNTANCATGGCTTTGGCATCAATNTCCGATAGCTTTTGTACTGAGAGCTGTTCNTCCGACTTGATGATGTCTTCNATCTGGATCAAGAACCAAGGNTCAATACCGCTTTGTTGATAAACTGAGTCTACTGACCAGCCCAGTCGGAAAGCGTCGGCAACAAACCAGATACGCTGTGCACCTGGTTCAGTGAGTTCGCGAGTGAGCACAGCCTTGGCATTGCTGAGGTCCGCCTCGAGAACCGGATCGAAACCAGACATCCCAACTTCCAGGCCACGCAAGGCTTTCTGCAACGATTCTTGAAACGTGCGCCCGATTGCCATTACTTCACCCACTGACTTCATCTGGGTGGTAATGCGGTCATCGGCTTCCGGAAATTTTTCAAAGGTGAACCTGGGAAGCTTGGTNACCACATAGTCGATCGCAGGTTCAAACGAAGCGGGGGTAACGCCCCCTGTTATCTCATTGCGCAATTCATCCAGGGAAAAGCCGATCGCCAGCTTCGCGGCAACTCGGGCGATCGGAAAACCGGTGGCTTTGGATGCCAGCGCTGAGCTTCGAGAAACCCTCGGATTCATCTCAATAACTACCAGACGTCCGTTTTTAGGGTTGACTCCAAATTGCACGTTGGACCCACCAGTTTCGACGCCTATCTCCCGCAATACCGCGATCGAGGCATTGCGCATGATCTGGTATTCCTTGTCAGTCAGGGTCTGCGCGGGCGCCACAGTAATAGAGTCGCCGGTGTGCACACCCATTGCGTCGAAATTTTCGATGGTACAGACAATGATGCAGTTATCATTCTTGTCCCGCACCACTTCCATTTCATACTCTTTCCAACCAATCAGTGATTCATCAATCAGCAATTCGTTGGTCGGTGAGAGCTCAAGGCCACGGGCACAAATTTCCTCAAACTCCTCCCGGTTGTAGGCAATGCCACCACCGCTGCCACCCATGGTAAATGAGGGGCGGATAATGCAGGGAAAACCAATCGATTCCAGCCCGGTGAAGGCGTCCTCTATACTGCGCGCCATATAGTGGCGCGGGGTTTCCAGTCCTATTGCCACCATGGCATCATCGAACAGTTCCCGGTCCTCCGCCTTGTCGATGGCCTCGGATTTGGCACCAATCAGTTCCACGCCATATTTCTCGAGCACCCCCATGCGGTTTAGATCCAGGGCACAGTTCAACGCGGTTTGACCTCCCATGGTGGGAAGAATGGCATCGGGTCGTTCCTTGGCAATGATTTTTTCCACGATCTGCCACTTCACCGGCTCTATATAGGTGGCATCAGCCATCGAAGGATCAGTCATAATGGTGGCAGGATTCGAGTTCACGAGGATTACCCGGNAGCCCTCCTCNCGAAGTGCCTGACAGGCCTGCGCTCCTGAGTAGTCAAATTCACATGCCTGACCAATCACTATGGGTCCGGCACCCAATATCAGAACGCTGTTGATATCAGTTCTTCGGGGCATCTCAGCGAGTTTCCTTGTCTAGTGGTTGATTACCGAGGGGCGCATCCATCAGCTCAATAAAATGGTCAAACAACGGAGCCACATCATGTGGGCCGGGACTGGCCTCCGGGTGCCCCTGAAAACCGAAGGCCGGCTTGTCAATGCGCTCAATGCCTTGCAAAGAGCCATCGAAAAGCGACTTGTGTGTCGCGCGCAAATTGGCGGGCAGAGTCTGTTCNTCGACGGCGAAGCCATGATTCTGACTGGTTATCATTACCGTACCGTCGCCCAGGTTCTGTACCGGATGGTTTGCACCGTGATGACCCAGGCGCATCTTGATGGTATTCGCACCGCAGGCCAATGCCAGCAGTTGGCAGCCAAGACATATCCCGAACAAGGGCAAGTCCGCTTCCAGAAATTCCTTGATTGCCGAAATGGCGTAGTCGCAGGGCTCCGGGTCACCGGGGCCGTTAGACAGAAACACCCCACTAGGATTCATGGCCATAACTTCACTAGCTGGCGTCTGCGCTGGCACCACCATGACCTCACAACCTCTTTCCAACAGCATTCGCAGGATGTTTAGCTTCACGCCGAAATCGTAGGCCACCACTCGATGCCGGAATTCATCACTGGCACCGTAGCTCTGCCCTAAAGCCCACTCGCCTTCTTTCCAGGTATAGCGCTCGCTGGAAGACACCACTTTGGCCAGATCCATTCCTTCGAGACCGGGAAATTCCCGAGCCAGGGCAACCGCACCTTCTTCTCCAATTGCAGCAAGCTCCTTGCCGGTAACTATGGCTCCATTCATCGGACCTTTATCCCGCAGCAACCGTGTAAGACGCCGGGTATCTATCTCAGCAATGGCAACGATGTTGCGCAGCCTGAGAAACTCGCCCAGGGTTTGCTCCATACGCCAGTTACTGGCCAACATGGGAAGATCACGGATCACCAGACCTGACGCCCAGACCGCCCCTGACTCGTTGTCTTCGCCATTGGTTCCGGTATTGCCTATATGCGGATAAGTGAGCGTGACAATCTGCTGAGCATAGGAAGGATCGGTGAGAATTTCCTGGTAGCCGGTCATGGAGGTATTGAATACCACCTCGCCGCTGGCTTGGCCTGCAGCACCGATGGCGATGCCGCTAAATAGACTGCCGTCTTCCAACGCCAGAATCGCTTCTTGAGTCACTTGTTTTCCTCTTCAGTTAACCTTGGCTGCTGTTTTCTCTAGGCGAAAAAAAGCGGAGAGAGGGAATCCTCACTCCGCTTCTTACAAAATTCGTCTTTTTTCTTGAGATTCAGCAGTTGTCATACTGAGNGNTGATTCTATAGAAGCTCNGCGGTTGGTGTCCATCGGCAATGTGGGAATTTCTGTAATTGATTGCATTTTGATCGGCGTCGGTGCCCAGAACCGACTCACTGACTGACTTATCCACAGCCAAGACCTGCACCAGCGTCAAATATTGGAAGGACAGAAGCCGCTTTTTGCATCGAGATCATCCAGGAGGCTGNTAGAAACCCTAGAACGCAGCCGGGGAGTAACTTCAGTCCACCAGCCCTAGGACATCCATCATCGAATAAACGCCAGCTGGCTTGCCTGCAAGCCACCGGGCCGCGCGCACCGCACCGCGCGCAAAGGTCATGCGACTAGTGGCCTTGTGGGTAATTTCTACGCGTTCGCCCAGCGCCGCAAACATCACGGTATGATCACCTACAATGTCGCCACCGCGGATTGTGGTAAAACCAATGGTGTTACTGTCTCTTGCATAACCAACGCCCTCACGACCGTAAACCGCCACATCATCCAGATTCCGCCCCAGGGTCTCAGCGATTACCTCCCCCATCTTGACGGCGGTTCCGGAAGGCGCATCTTTTTTGAAGCGGTGATGCGCCTCTGTAATTTCGATGTCTGCGTCATCGCCCAACACTGCGGCTGCTTTGGCAAGCAAATCGAAACAGAGATTGACCCCCACACTCATATTCGGCGCAAATACGATAGCCAAGTCAGTAGCGGTTTTGATCTCTGCTCTTTCACCGGCGTTAAAGCCAGTAGTCCCAAGAACCAAGGCTTTACCATGCTCGCGGCATAGTTGCAGATGCCCCAAGCTCGCTTTAGGGGAAGTAAAATCGATAAGCATGTCGAAGTCGTTGACCACGGCACTAAGATCAGCGACAGCCGTCACCCCTAGGGCTTGCCCCAATGCTACGATGCCTATGTCACTACCCAGCGAGTTGTCATCTGCCAATACCGAGGCTGCGGTTAACTGCATCTCTGGTTCTAGCGCCCTTACGGCCTCTACCAAGGTCTGCCCCATGCGACCGGCGACACCTGCTATAGCTACTCTGATCATGCGTCGATTCCCCAATGCGAGGTGCAAGTATACTAGGGGAACCAGTCTTAGCGAAGGCAGCAAATCGGTCGAATAGTTTCACAAAGCCATAATTCCCTCTCTTTTGAGAATTGCTGCAGCCAAGACACCAGANNNATCCGACNGCTTGCTCGGNCNGCCAGNGCCGACAACTNCAAGCAGAGCGCNAAATTAGGCACACTTTTTGNCCNAACANACNGCNGNTCTCCGCNTCCCNCCGTGATNTCGATTNCACTGCCCCAGCNGCCTGTTTCAGAGGTAATNCAACGCANTCAGNATTTTTCGAGAAGAAATATGANTCCCCAGTATCNCGGGTTAGTNCCAAGCAGCAGCGCTANGAATCGCTGGTGGCAGCATGGAGTNGGTGATTTAAGCACCCACTCCTGGCAGNNGNATCAGGCTCCGATTAGAACTGCTCGGCGNTCATNGCCATCATAGTCTNCGAGCCGGCTTCAATTTCCTCTGCCAGCGCTTTACCGTGAGGCAGCATCCGCGCGAAGAAAAAATCAGCAGTCTTCACCAGACCATTCAGGTGGGCTGCGTCGCCTTGCCCAGATTCCAGCTTCTCGAAGGCAGTAAACAACATGCGCTGCCACATGAAGCAATACAACGTGAGCCCTAGCAGCTCCATATAGGCATAGGACGCGGCACCTATTTCCTCTGGGTTGTCCCCAGCCTTGGCAATTACCTGCTGGGTTACATCAGCAATTAATTCTTTGCTGGCGGCAAGATGAGGCAGGTATTTTTGCATCGCTGCGCTGCTCTGCGCTGAGGCAATGAATTCATCAAACTCCTGCAGTAATACGCAAAGTAATTCGCCATTGCTCCTAACAGTCTTGCGCCCCATGAGATCCAGAGCCTGGATTCCGTTGGCACCTTCATAAATCTGCGCTATGCGGGCGTCACGAACATTCTGCTCGAGTCCCCACTCAGCCACATAGCCATGACCACCAAGCACCTGTTGGCCAATCACACAAACGTCAAAGCCACGATCTGAGCAATACGCTTTTTGTACTGGAATCAGCAATGCAACGAGCTTGTCTGCTTTTCCACGCTCATCCACATCAGGATGGAAGCGCGACACATCCAGCTGCAGGGCGGCATACATAGACAACGCCCGACCGGCCATAATGTTCGCGCGCATAGTAAGCAGCATGCGGCGGACATCAGGATGCACGATGATAGGGTCGGCTAAACTGTCAGGCTGAACTGGACCAGATGGCGAACGACCCTGAATTCTTCCCTTGGCGTACTCTGAAGCAATTTGATAAGAGCTTTCAGCCAGGCCATTGCCCTGCAATCCCATCGACAAACGCTCATAGTTCATCATCGTGAACATATTGGACAAACCGTTATTGAGCTCACCGACCAGCCATCCCTGGGCGTCGTCAAAATTCATGACGCAGGTGGCCGAGCCTTTAATGCCCATCTTGTTTTCGATAGAGCCGCATTTCACGTTATTGGTCTCGCCGGTCAGATTGCCGCCAGCGCCTACCTTATTTTTCGGCACCAGAAACAGAGAGATACCTTTTGGGCCAGCGGGTGCGTCTGGAAGCTTGGCCAGCACAAGGTGGATGATATTTTCAGTCAAGTCATGCTCGCCGGCAGTGATGAATATTTTGGTGCCAGTCAGGCTGTAGCTGCCATCACCATTTTCCACTGCCCTCGTCCTGATCATGCCGAGATCGGTGCCCGCATGGGGCTCGGTGAGACACATAGTGCCGGACCACTCTCCCGCATACATTTTTGGTAGATAACGCTCCTTCAATTCCGCGCTGGCATGCTCACTAATGGTCAGGGTCGCACCAGTATTTAGAATCGTGTANAGCGCGAAAGANGAATTGGCGCCGAAGAGCATTTCTTCGATTTGGGCGGATAGCAGTTTGGGCATACCTTGCCCACCGAAATCGACATGCCCTGTGAGACTAGCCCAGCCGCCTTCAGCATAGGCATTGTATGCATCCTTAAAACCAGTAGGCGTAGTGACAAGCCCTTCATTCCACTGGCAAGCCTGCTGGTCTCCACTCTGATTGATGGGTGAAAGCAAGTGCTCCGAAATCTTGCCCGCCTCGTCGAGGATAGCAGAAACCAGATCGGCACTAACTTCTTCAGTGCCTGGCATGGCTGCGAAAACTGCGTCGGCTTTGAATACCTCGGTTAACAGAAAATGCATATCTGTCAGAGGCGCACGATAGGCCGTCATGATAAATCCCCTTAATGAGACCAGTGCTGCTGCATTCCTATGCGGCCGCGCGTGGCCCTGTGTCAAAAGCAAAGCGCAATTATAAATTAACCGCTATCAAGCGCCAGCGTATCGGCTCCTGATTTTCCTGATTTTTTGGCAATACCATGTCAAGCTTCTCCGCTGATACGGGCTCACTGCTCACAATCCAAACCCAAACCAGCAAAGCTGCTAAGCAAACTACTGCGTCTTATCCCCCTGCGATGTGCTATCTGTGAATTGGAATCTTGCACCGGCATCGGTATTTGCAAGATCTGTAGCGCCGAGCTGCCATGGATCGAATCAGCCTGTTACCAGCACGNCCTGCCGCTTTCCGACCGGTTGCTTTTGGGTGGCCGATGCCGGCGCTGCATTATTAAGCGCCCTGAATTCGATCCCTGACAGGCCTTGTTCCACTATAAACCGCCTTTGGACCGGCTCATCATCCAGCACAAGTTTCGGCGCAGACTGGACACAGGCGCTTCCCTTTGGGGGCTGTTGGCCGAGCAGTTTAAGCACTGTTCTGAGGCTCGAGCCGCAGGAGAGAAGCCCGAGTTGTTGCTTGCGGTTCCTCTGCATCGCAAACGCATGAATCGAAGATGATTCAATCAGGCCTGGGAACTCACCCAGGCTGTGTCAGAATCCAGCGGGATTCCCTCTTGCAACAGCATGGTTGAACGAGTTCATAACACCACACCGCAAACAGAATTAGCCGACGCTAGGGCGCGCCGCAAAAACCTCAAGGCAGCATTGGCAATCCAAGATTCAAAAGCCACTAAAAATGTGCGCTGCGTCACGATTATCGATGAAGTCGTCACCACCGCCGCAACTGTTAGCGCCATGGCTGCCTGCCTCAAACAGCACGGAATTCGGCGGGTTGACCTGTATTGAGTCGCCAGACGCCAATATCCGTTTGTGATCGAAGCAAAACCTGTCGAATTTGGCAGGATGTGAACTCCNGCACAGATCNATTTCTTATCGCGGCTAAACTGANTNCCATNATTCTCGTTATTTACGAGTTGGTTTCCACCCTCGGGACCAGCATGTTTAACGAGCAGACCTTTGANCCCGAATCTTTCGGGGTTTTTTTGACNGTGNGTAANCGAAGCAAACCCTTTGCCTGGNCCCGTTAAAGCACCAGGATTTTTCTAGAGNCCAACAAAAAAAGGTACCACCTGGTACCTTTTTATATTCTTACTGAGTATTCCGATTAAGAAGATGGGCTCANTANACCCGCTCTCAGCCTAGAACTGATACTTGATTGATCCATANGCGATACGNCCATTCTGATCAAGAATACGCGTTGAGGAATTCAAAATCTGCGCAGTCTTCTCGTCGAAAATATTTCTAATCCCAAAAGAAATAATGGCCCGATTATTGGAGCTGGTTTCAACACTGTAGCCATACTGGAGATCAACGGTGGTTATGTCATCTATCAGCGCATTGATTTCTTCCAGATCGAGTTCGCTGACGTCTTTGAATGAATCAAAGTAATTGGTGATCGCCTTTGCCGAATGATTTCCCAGTTGCCACGTCAACATCAAACTGCTTTGAAACTCAGGGCTAATTACTCTGTCATCCAGAGTCGCGGCTTCAGTATCGAGCAACTCCAGGAGAGAGCCGTTATTCTCAAAGCTCTGCACGTAGGTCGCCTTGGTGCTAAGAGTGAATTGCCCAAAACGGCTCGTATCCCAGACATAGGACGCGCCAAGATCGAAGCCATTGGATTGCAATTGGGTGCCGATAAGCGGGTTCTGAATGTTGAATTCGTTGATAGCAGAATCTTCGATGAACAATTTTGGCAACGCAGATTGAGCGGCGGTGTTAACGGTAACCGCCGGTGCATCGGCGATTTCTTGAAGCCACGCATCAGCCTGTAAATTAAGGCCTTCGATAGGAGTAATTTTAACCCCAAGGTTGAAGTTCAATGCCTCTTCCACCATCGCCCCCTCAAAATCTTGCGCCTCGGCATCGCGAGCCACATCGATAATGGGAGTTGTTTTACTGAGGATCGAAGATGGCGCTACGCGAAAGCTACGCCGCTCAGCTTGTGGCTCCGTGTCTTGAGCCGAAACACAGATTGCCCACAGACCGCCGCCTATGCCTAGCAAGAGGGATGACGTAAGCTTGAGAACTGTCTGTTTCATTTGCCGCGTAGTGCCTGATTATTCGTTGAAGCTGACTGATTATATTGTGCTTTGATGCATGCGGTTCTTGTTTAGGTTTTTTNCTGATCTATTTATTCGCGCTATTCNCAATCTCTTGNTATCGGTGGTCAAATCNCTATTCAATCTGCAGTTTAATGCTTATTGGNGCTGTTTACTTTANCTACTGGTNNTCGCTTTCTNACCTGACTCAAGATTCATTNGTCTGGCTCTGGATTTCNACTGANACNTGNCCTTTANTTTGACTGNAGNCNNCNAAACGCGCNCNCCTNGACNCNNGGAAAGNGTACCACTTCAGGTCGATTTTTCACATTANTTTCTGTGAGCANTTGTTGCAAAATGAGGGCTACCTCNTCAGNATTCGGGCCTGANACTNAAGGANNAATATTCTTNTTATTTTTCANATANATAGCTTTCNAATANTCGCAGNNGCGGATCGCTTGGAAGCNGAGCCAGGAGCTGTTCNGCAGACTCCGCAAAGCCTGGAATGGTGAAATCAGGGTCAACCTCCACCAGAGGCGTCAGAACGAAGGCCCGCAGATGCGCCCGCGGGTGGGGCAACTCAAGCTCCGCCCCGTGAACGCGGACCAGGCCGAAACTAATCAGGTCAAGGTCGAGGGTCCGAGCGGTGTTGGGCTGCTGCGGTCGCTCTCTGCCGTATTTTTGTTCGATAGCTTGCAGCATCCCCAAAAAATCCGCTGGGTTCAGAGATTGAGACACATCCATCTTGACCACCGCGTTGATAAAGGTCGGGGCATCTGGCGGGCAGTCCACGGGAGAGGTTTCGTACAAAGATGACGCCTGACAGTAGGTCAAGCTCAGCATGCGAAGTTCCTCGATAGCCCTGGCAACAGTCTCCTCTGAGGTACCCTGTGCAGACGCCAAATTGCTGCCAATGCTGATACAGACTTCCATCACTTAGCTTGCCGTCAAGATTCAGCGGAAAACTCACGAACGGCGTCAACGAACACCGAAACATGCTTTGGATCAACACCTGGCGTAATACCGTGCCCAAGATTAAACACATGTCCAGACCCGGCGCCAAATGCCTTGAGAATTCGCTTCACCTCGNTCCGGATCACCTTTGGCTCTGCATATAGGATGGAAGGATCCATATTGCCCTGCAGCGCCACCTTTTCGCCGACCCTCGCGCGCGCTTCGTCTATGCCGATAGTCCAGTCAAGCCCAACTCCGTGGCAGCCGCTATCCGCAATAGCCTCCAGCCACTGGCCACCGTTTTTCGTAAACAATATTACCGGCACCGGAGACCCGTCAGACTCTTTGATTAAGCCTTGCACGATTTTGCGCATGTAGTTCAGGGAGAAATCCCGGTAGGCGCNAGGCGTCAGAATGCCGCCCCAGGTATCAAATATCTGAACAGCCTGGGCGCCCGCCTCAATTTGGGCATTGAGATACTCGATGACTGCGTCGGCTAGGCGCTGCAGCAGCATGTGCATTGCTTCTGGNTGGTTANAGAGGAATTGCTTCGCAGTGCGGAAGTCTTTGCTCCCCCCACCTTCTATCATGTATGTCGCGAGTGTCCATGGACTGCCGGAGAAACCTATCAGGGGTACACGACCCGCCAGCTCCTGGCGAATGCGCGCGACCGCGGCATAGACATAGGCTAGCTCTTCCTTGATGGAAACATCAGGCAACGCCTCTACATCAGCGGGGCTTCGTATAACTCTCTTGAATCGAGGCCCTTCNCCTTCCTCAAAGTAGAGCCCTTGTCCAAAGGCATCGGGAATGGTCAGGATATCTGAAAACAGGATAGCCGCATCGAAATCGTAACGCCGCAGGGGTTGAANGGTGACCTCACAGGCAAGTTCCGGGTTCTGGCAAAGGTCCATAAAACTGCCCGCTTGCTTGCGTGTCGCGCGATATTCCGGCAGGTAGCGACCTGCCTGGCGCATCATCCATACGGGTGTGCGATCCACTGGCTGTTTGAGAAGAGCACGAAGAAAACGATCGTTCTTGGGTGGCACGGGAAACCCTTGTTTTAACAAAGCTCGGCGATTTTACACGAGCTGCTTTCAGACACAAATTGATGTCTGCTGCGAACTCGCTACGCATCCGCTTAGTTGAGGGCCTGAAGAGTTCTTACAGGAAGATTTAATGCCNGCTGCCGCCCNCACCCAGAGCTTCAGNTCCCTTACGCCTGCCGGCAGTTTGGCAATTNCTGCATCGGCTTGCGAGCGACTGGCGAAGGCACCNGCCATCATCACAAACNAGGGCTTATCCTGATAGTGGGTCTCAAAATAGCCACTTTGAAAGTGGCAAATCTGCACTTGCCAGAAACTTGATCACANTGTCTACCGGGCGCGAACCCATCAATTGAATCGTGTAATTGCCATCATTCAATCCCACTCCCATCGTTTCCGCGTCAGGCAAGGGTTCGCTTACAGAAGCATTAAAGACNGGGATTCTTGGCTCACCATGGGCTGTTTGCNAGGCCCTCTNATGGGGATTTTTAGAGGGCTGCCCGATTTCTTCGCCCTCTACCGCCTGTGTTAGTAAGTGCTCGCTGACTCTTGTTTCGGTCTGGAATTCTGGCTGCCGATCTATTTGTTTACCAAGCAGGGCCGCAGTATCAGGAATTGGCGTAATGGCTGCGCCAGGANNGGGGCTTGTCGAGGCGGCAATGATTTGATTAGCGAAGGCCGGACTNACGCCTGCTGCGATCTGCTGACGCTAGGGAGAGGCGAAGCTCGCTAATTGGTCTTGGGAATTGTCTTCAAATGCGTCCAGCCCGGGCTCTGGACCGGTTAACCATATCAGCAGCACGACCACAAATAGCGCCCCTGCCGCCTGCCAATAGCTACTGCTGAACAGCAGGGCTAAGCTTACTGGCATTGCTCGCAAATCTTTCTGTAATTAGTTCTCTAGAAGATCGGCATTCGCCGAGGTCAGCGCTCCGGGAATGCCGTTTGCCTCATTGCAAATTGCGCCTAGGCGACCCGTTGTAATTGGCAAGGTACCCTGGTGACCGACACCTACCAATCGGTGCTGCACATACTCACAGGTATCCTCTGCACTAAACGGCTTCAACTTAAACTGTTCAATCTTGCCAAGAACATTGGCGTTGATTGTGTTTTCTAACATACCCACCAAATGAGTTTCACCGAGCAGGCAGATATGCAAAGCGCTGGGCGATAGGCGCTGCTTCAATGCGATAATCAATTCAAACACGCCACTGGCCAGCTCATGGGCATCGCCTATGGCCAGCACCAGCGTTCTACTTTCAATCACCTGTTGCTCCGCGAAACGCTCCAGATCCTCGCGAATTACGGCTGGCTGCGGCGAAGAAGCGCCAACTGGAAGCTGTTCCAGCAGTGCCTCAAAAAACTGGACCTTATTCATGAAGAGGCTGGCAGGCACGAAAATCGCGAGCGCCTACTCAGCAAAGCTCTTGAGTAGTTGGTGCACCAACAAAATCTTGCCGCTACCGAGTGGACCGGTGACAACTTAAGCACCCTCACGGTAATGAATATGGCGCGCCAGCGCACCCAAGATCTCTTTACGCCCGGCACCAGCGTAAAAGCTCTTGGACTTGGTCGCGTGTTGAAATGGATCCGCTTTGAGACTCAATATTTGGTGAAATTTTCTCATCGCTTACAGTTCATTTTGCTTTTCGTTCGTCGCTCAGCGCGACGAGGGTGCTTAATCTTGCCCTTGATTGCCAGCAGTCGGCAGCCAGCAGTTGCACAGTACTGAAATTCAGCTCCATACTTTAACGACAACACAAGTTTACGCCAGCTTCCAGGGTTGCCTGCAAAACAGACTGATCAACCTCACCGGTGACTTCAGCTTCACCTAGCGCCCTCAGTAAGACAAAACGAATTCGCCCCTGTTCTGCTTTCTTGTCCGCCGCCATAAACTGCATATAGTCGTCAACAGTTATATCGGCTGGCGGTATGACCGTCATACCGTAATTAGCCTCAAGTACATCTCTTACCCGTCCCGCAGCTGAGGCATTTAACCAGCCAATACGATGCGATAGGTCCGCAGCCATCACCATCCCCATGGCTACGGTTTCACCATGAAGCAGCTTGCCATAACCGGTGGCAGTTTCGATGGCATGTCCGAATGTATGACCAAGGTTCAGCAGGGCGCGAATTCCCGATTCCCGCTCGTCCTTGGCAACGATTGCAGCCTTGGATTCACAGCACACCCTGATGACTTCCGTGAGCANNTCGTCTTGCAAAGCCAGAATCCCTTTTGCCTGCTCGGCGAGCCACTCAAAGAACTCAGGCTTGTTGATCAATCCGTATTTNATAACCTCTGCCAGACCNGCTCTGACTTCGCGCTTTGGCAATGTCTGCAGCACTTCGGTGTCAACCAGNACACAGCGCGGCTGATAAAACGCCCCGATCATGTTTTTACCCTGAGGGTGATTCACCCCGGTTTTTCCGCCTACTGAAGAGTCCACCTGTGCCAGCAGTGTGGTTGGAATCTGTATGAAATTGATGCCGCGTTGGAAGGTAGCCGCGGCAAATCCTGTTATGTCTCCGACAACTCCTCCACCCAGCGCAACCAAGGTAGTTTGACGGTCGGCTTTTGCAGCCAGCAGCCAGTCATAGATGCTGGCAACCGTCGCCAGCGTTTTATGCTGCTCGCCATCGGGAAGAATCATCTCGCCGGCGTAGTGCTCGCCCAGCAGTAGCTTTGCTGACTCAAGATATAGCGGCGCCACCACTTCATTCGTGACAATTACCGCCCTGCCCTTGCCGAGGTAAGGTTGCAANANCTGCTCATCGNGCAGTAACCCCGGCCCGACAAAAATTGGGTAACTGCGCTCCCCGAGATCGACTTTAATATGCTCCACGCTCAATATATTTCCATTAGTATTTGTTCTAGTCTGAGGCTCAATGGTAACTAGCCCNCATCTGAGCCCATTCCTTCGGCAGAAGACTCGTCAGCTTGGAGCATGCGAATTTGCCGCATAATTTCTGCGCTCACGCTGCGCGGATTTCTTCGATTTGTGTCGACCATGATATGGGCAGCTTCAAGATAGAGTGGTTCGCGCTGTGCCATCAATTTTATGATGGTTTCCTCAGGGTTTTCAGTGCGTAGGAGCGGCCGATTCTTATCCCGCGAGGTGCGTTCGACCTGTTGCTTGATACTGGCACGCAAGTAGACAACNAGGCCCCGTTTCTTCAGCCGCTTGCGGGTTTTCTTGGNAAGAATCGCGCCACCGCCGGTTGCGAGCACGAGTTGCTTGCGCTTGCTNAGCNTGTCGATCATCCGNAGTTCCCGCTCGCGAAACCCCTGCTCTCCCTCGACNTCAAAAATCCATGGAATATCTGCACCGGTTGATGCTTCGATTTCCTTGTCAGAGTCAAAAAANTCCAANTGCATCTGNTCTGCGAGGGCGCGACCGATAGTGGTTTTACCTACTCCCATAGGCCCCACCAAGAAAACGTTACCCGTATAATTCATATAGTCTGTAGTCGCAGCCAAATTAATGGCTGCCGCCTAGCTTCCGTGTACGATTGCGGCTGACTACTGCGTAGTTCAGCGTTAGGAAGTTCGCCTACGGACNAGACATTAAACTGGCCCGAGGCAGAGATTAGCGTATAGCAATATCCGCTNTGATCTTCNGTGTGATGAAGAGTAGCAGTTCAGTGCGCCTGCTCGATAGTCTTCGTAATTACCGCGGATCCAGCCACAGCAGCATTTTTTCTGAGAGGGTTTCAGGATGCTAACTGCGGCACCAATACATTCGCCCACCGCATCGATGTCCCTGATATTCTTCTCAACCACCGAATTAGCCGGAAAAGGCCGAATCACATGCTTGTCGAGGCGATAGGAATTATCCGCAGCGCTCAGCCGCAGGGTTTTTTGCCGAGGTCGAGCTAATGTCCACCCCTAGTAAGGTACTGCTTTTTAAATAAAATTGGCAAGAGAGTAATGTTTCCTAATTTTTCCAGCACATCAGATTCTTAGTCGACGTCGGCAAATAACTCGACCGGCTTGCCCTTATTTCAAAGCCAAACAAGTGCCAAGTCAACTAANTATAGCCGAATTGACCTTTGCATAGTCTATGAGAATAGCTAATAAATACAGGAGGTTAGCCCGTCNTATTACTANTTATCTATCGGCCGAAAATAAATTTGCTATAGTTTTCAATTGATTATCAAACTTTCAGCATAAACAACGTTATTATTTAATGCTGCCGCAATCCTAACTCCAATCCCTTGAATCAGATCACGTTGTAGACTGCTTCCTAANAAGAAAGCCCCACCCCATGGGGTTTNCAGCGGGGCCAGCAAATCAAATATACAGCCGNCACTCGCAGAAATCGGTTGAGAAATTAGCGCGCGTGGATCCCACATTTTCGCGGCTTTCTCATCTACCGGGTGTATAATGACNNTTTGCGATTTTCACTGCTCGCACGGTACTCTAANNNAGCAACTACCCTGCCCGAGAGGTCTAGGCTGCGTGCACGCCAGATTGAAACCTATTGCCAAATGGTTAGCGCTTGCCCTTGCTGCCGCCTTTAGCGGCGGCACCATGTTTGCCATGGCGGCCTATCTCTACCTGGCGCCGCTGCTGCCAGACGCAGAAACCTACCGGTATGTNCAGCTGGAAACTCCCCTGCGTATCTACACTGCAGATGGCCGTTTGATTGACGCAATTGGCAACCGACGCAACCCTGTTGAGTTTGAGGAAATTCCACAGGTCCTGACCAATGCCCTCATCGCCACCGAAGACGTTCGCTTCTATTCCCATCCCGGGGTAGACGTNCAGAGTTTAGTACGCGGTTTCTATGGATTTCTGACTGGCCAGGGTCTTGGTGGCGGCAGCACCATTACAATGCAGCTGGCAAACAACCTGTCCTTCGACAGTGACAATGTTTACCTACGCAAATTCAAGGAGATCCCCTTTGCCCTGCAAATTCAGCGCGAGCTAACCCGCGAAGAGATCCTTACCCTNTACCTGAATACCATTTATTTTGGTGCCGGCGCCGATGGAATTGGTGCAGCGGCCTATGTCTATTACGGCAAGGACGCGAGCGATCTAACACTCGCGGAAGCCGCCATGATGATTTCCCTGCTACCCTGCCCTTCGACCTGTAATCCCCTNGCCAATCCTGAGCGCGCCATTTTGCGACGCGAGACGCGGCTGGAGAACATGCTGAAGGAGAAAATGATAACCGAGGCAGAATTCAATGCTGCCAACTCGGCACCAGTGACCGCGCTGCGACGCAATCGCAATATCGCAGTCCCCGCCCCCTATGTGGCNGAGATGGTAAGGCAAACCCTGTACGAGCAATTTGGGGAAGAGACGTATTCTCGTGGTTTCGAAGTCACCACCAGCATCGACGGCGATAAGCAGCTGTCTGCTAATCGTGCGCTAGTTAGCGGGCTGGAACGCTACTACGACCGACGACACGGCTACCGGGGAGCAAATACAAATTATCCGCCAGAGACTGCCAACCCCAATAACGCATGGCTGAGACACCTGGCACCTATACAAACTTATGGCAATCAGCAGCCGGCCATAGTCACGGCAGTTGAAGAGCGCTCATTTCGCGCTCTGCTAAAAGATGGTGAGGAAGTTGAAGTGCCCTGGGATGGTATCAGCTGGGCTTACGCATTTCGCAGCCGCAACGAGGCATGGCCACCCCCCAGCACGGCAACGGATGCCGTGGAGCCGGGAGATCTGATAAGGGTCAAACAGGGGGAAGAACATTGGGAGCTAGGCCAAGTACCAGATATTCAGGGTGCGCTGGTTTCGGTATCTCCTTCTAACGGCCAGATTCTGGCGCTAGTGGGTGGCTACGACTTCCGCTGGAATCAGGTAAATCGCGTACTGACCCCGCGCCCGCCGGGCTCCAATTTCAAACCCTTTGTTTATGGAGCCGCGCTGGAAAACGGCTATTCGGCTTCCAGCATAATTAATGATGCGCCATTCACGCGTGGCGACTACCGCCCTAATAATTATGAGAATAACTTCCTTGGCCCAATCACTCTGCGTTATGCGCTGAAAGAATCCCGCAACGTACCCACTGTTCGGCTTTATGACGAGTTAGGTGCGGACAAAGTGCTGTCATTTGCCAGTAAGTTTGGGTTTCAGACACAGAATTTCCAGAACGATCTGACCGTCGCACTCGGCAGCCAGGACGTTCAACCACTTGAAATGGTGACGGCTTATGCCACCATCGCCAACGGTGGTTACAAAGTTGAACCCTGGTTTATCGAGAAAATTGTCAGCGAAGCCGATGGCTTGCTCTATCAGGCCACGCCGGCAGTGGTATGCGAAGATTGCCTGGCAGCCAAAGATGCATCATTCCCGCTAGTAAATCCGGCCCCCAGCATCCTAGATGCAAGAGTGGCATACATTATGAATTCCATGCTCCGTTCTGTGGTAGAAGAAGGCAGCGGAAATAGAGTGCAGCGGGAACTGCGTCGCGGTGACCTGATGGGTAAAACCGGCACGACTAATGGACCGCAAGAACTCTGGTTCTCCGGCTTCAATCGTGATATCGCAACCACGGTTTTTGTCGGTTTTGATCAGCCCCAACCTCTGGGGGAGCGAGAGCAAGGCGCCACCGTAGCGGTGCCAATATGGATAGATTTCATGCGCGAGGCCTTGGCTGCTGCTCCCGAGAACACGATGAGCAGGCCTGATGGAATCGTTGATCGCTTAATAGACAAATCAACGGGCGAGCTTGCCACACCAGGCGATCCAAATTCGATGTTTGAGTACTTCCGAGAAGAACGGGCGCCCGAACCNTTGTCAGAGCCGCTGTCGGGAATTGAAATAAATGGCAAGGAGAGCGAAGAACTCTCCACCGAGACTATTTTCTGAGGCCCTATNCAGCACAAGGGCCTCAAAAAAAGATCCTTTAGACTCTGCGGGTGCCGAAACGCTTCTTAAAGCGATCTACCCGACCACCACTATCCAGGATTTTCTGCTTGCCCGTGTAAAACGGGTGGCACTGAGAACACACCTCAATCAAGATGTCTTTGCCCAAGGTAGATTGGGTTTCTACTACGTTCCCGCAGCTGCAGGTCGCTTTGATAGGCCCATATTTGGGATGAATATCAGCTTGCATCGTTAATTCCTCTTAGTGAGATGTCGCCACGCAGCGTCTTGAATAACGCTTTGAAAACGATGAACATTTGCGCACCACATCTGCTTTCAGGATCTCCCTCCGCGGGAGTCAGGGCCGCGCATTCTAACAGAGAAAGCGAAAGACGCAAGGGGCTGCCAGCAGGCACCGCTCCCTGATCCATTGCCAGTGGGCGCTTTAACTCTGGGCTTTGAGGCGTTCGTGATTTTGCACCACTTGCTGCATGATGCGCCTGAACAATTCCTGGACCAGCTCCGGGTTTAGGTCTCGGTCACTGCTAAGATCAGCCAGGCGAGCCAGTTTTTCAGCCTCGCGAGTGGCGTCCANGGCAGACAGNTGCTGGTTGGCCTTGAGCAGACCGACCTGGTGCGTGAGCTGAAAGCGCTCGGCTAGTAAATCCAGCAGGCGCTCATCAATGGCATCGATTTGCTCCCGCACGTTCAGTAGTTCTGCTGGAATGGCATTGTCGCTCATGAATTGTCTACACCCTGTTTTCTGTTCGAGACTCCGGACTGCCGTCGTTCGAGCTGTTATTACGCTGTGTNAGGCCAAACCTTGGCGGCAGTATAGACCATCGAGTCATTTGGTGAACAGCCACGCCCGGCTCCGGTTGCCGGCGGCGCAGCAACTCACGCAGTGCTTGTTGCCGGCTCACTGGCTTTAGTATGCTGCACCTCCGCCAAGTTCTGGTAACCGACCTAGAAATCGCCCCTATATACTGAGTCTCGCCATCACTTCTACCACTTCAGTCATTAGAGTCGCCGTCCCTACCCCCTTGCGTCGGGCATTTGACTATCTTCCCCTTGCTGATCTGCCGGCGCCCAAAGTGGGAACCCGCGTCAGGGTGCCTTTTGGCAGGCGCGAAGTCATCGCAGTAGTCATTCAGAGCACCGCCGAATCGGCGCTTACAGACAAACAGCTTAAACCGGCNCTTGAATATCTGGAGACTGAGCCAGTACTGCCAGACACTATGTTTCGCGCTCTAATCTGGGCGAGCGAATATTATCAGCATCCCGTGGGCGATGTATTCGCCAATGCGATACCAAAGCTGCTGCGTAGTGGCGCACCAACCCTGGAAATTCGGGAAGTCTTGCGCGCTAGAGCGGCGTCGGACCCGGATCAGCTAACGGCTCTCAGGCGCGCGCCGAAACAGCAGCAGCTTCATGCATTCGTCGAGTCCAACGGCCAGGTCTCTGCGGATCAAATCAAGCGGGCTGGTTTTTCACTGTCGTTGGTTCGGCAACTCGAACATAAGCAGTTGGTAGAGCGCGCTGAAATCACCGCCGACGACTCCGCTGGACTTGCGCTCACAAACAAACCTAGTTCTGCGCCCTTGCGCCTGAACAGCAGTCAGCAGGATGCAGTCGGCATAATTAATGCTGGCAGTGATTTTCATTGCTACCTNNTGGATGGCGTCACCGGCTCAGGCAAGACAGAAATCTATATGCAGGCAATGGCAAAAGTGCTGGATGCTGGCGCTCAGTGCTTGCTGCTGGTGCCTGAGATAGGTCTCACGCCGCAAAACCTGAGCCGCTTTCAAAGCCGTTTCAGCTGCCCAATAGTGACCCTGCATTCAGGCATGACTGATCGGGAGCGCTTGCGGGCCTGGCGCATTGCCCGCTCTGGAGAGGCTGGCATCGTTATTGGCACCAGGTCAGCCATATTTACACCACTGGCTCGTCCCGGTTTGATTGTTATCGACGAGGAACATGACAGCTCTTTCAAGCAGCAGGATGGCCTGCGCTACTCGGCGCGGGACTTTGGCATCAAGCGCGCCCAACTCGAATCTATACCGATTGTGCTGGGCAGTGCCACGCCGAGCCTCGAAAGCCTCCACAACGCCATTACTGGAAAATTCACCCACCTCAAACTAACCGCCCGCGCCGGCAACGCGTCCAAACCCAGGCTGCGACTGTCAGACATCTCTGCAAGCCAGCTCGACGAGGGACTCTCGCANGAGTTGCTGATCAAGATCGACAAGCATCTGCTGCAGGGTAACCAGGTCCTGCTATTTATCAACAGACGCGGATTTGCGCCGGTGCTGCAGTGTCAGCAATGCGGGTGGGCGTCTGAGTGCACAAATTGTAATGCCAGACTGACAGTACATGCCAAACCGCCCATGCTCCGCTGCCATCACTGCGAAGCGCGCGCGCCAATCCCCAGCGCATGTCCCAACTGTCATGCCCGCAAGTTAGCGACGCTGGGTGCCGGCACGCAAAAAATGGAGGCCTTCCTCAAAGCACGATTGTCCCAGACCCCGGTACTTCGAATTGACCGTGATTCAACCCGCGGCAAGCGTGCGTTTCAGGCACTGTTTGACCGCATCAATCAAGGCGAANCCTGCCTCCTGCTTGGCACCCAGATGTTGGCCAAGGGCCATCATTTCCCGGACGTCACCCTGGTCGCCATACTGGATGCAGATATTGGACTGTTCAGCCCCGACTTCAGGGGTCAGGAGCACATGGCCCAGACCATTGTGCAGGTCGCAGGCCGGGCTGGCCGCGCCGAAAAACCCGGTGAGGTCATCATCCAGACCCGCCACAGTCAGCACCCGGCCCTAGTGAACTTGGTTAACGCCAGCTACGAGGACTATGCTCGCGACTTGTTGCAGGAGCGAGCCCAGAGCAAGATGCCGCCGTTTGCGCACCTGGCGCTGCTGCGAATTGAATCGACTTTCCCAGACCGCGGATTTAATTTTTCGCGAGACAGTCTCACCCAGGCTAATGCTTTGCAGACCGATTTCGCGGGTATTGAGCTGATTGGCCCACTGCCAGCCCCGATGGAGAAAAAAGCGGGAAGGCACAGGTTCCAGCTCCACATTAAAAGCAGTTCAAGACCGGTTCTGTTGCGCTATTTGCAGCAGCTCACCCAGGCCCTAGAGCGCATCAAGTCACCGGCGCAAACGCGCTGGTCACTGGATGTTGATCCGCTAGATTTGATTTAGCATGTTGCAGATGTGACCCGAGACGCTAATATTCACTTCAGCTCTAGGATCAATAACCGATAATTGAGTTGGCTGCGGAGGCATTAAGCAATAAACATCTACAAAACAGAGCTTTAGAACAGCCACAAGAACCCATCGCTTATTATGACTCAGGATTTTGCCAAGATTCGACCAGAACCACTGCTGGAAAAGAAACCGGTAGACGCTCCGCCTGCCTGGTCATTGATGATCACCGGTATGGTGCTTGGTATTACCGTTGGTGTTTTTGCCTGCGTCTTGCTCTATTTGTCAGGCAACGTGCCCTCACTGAATCAAGCAACGNCAGTAGCAGCGGCNGGGNCTTTATCGGCGGAGCCCTCGCAGCAGGCCCAGGCGGTGACCGAATCTGCCCAAGCGCTGGATTCAGAATTGAAGCTAGAGTTCTATACTGAACTGCAGAAATATGAAGTCCTTGTTGACGCTACCCCAGTAGATCTTAGCTATCAGGACCCAGAGCGCGAGCTGGATAAGGATTACGTCCTGCAAACCGGTGCTTTCCAACGACGCGAATTGGCGGAAACCGAAATGCACAGACAGGAAGACCTGGGGCTGACCGTATTCGTGAAAGATCAGTCGCTAGTAGGTGGCTCTTTGTTCCTGGTGCAATCCGGTCCTTACGCCACCAACGGCGAGCTGGAAAATGCCGAGACTGTGCTGCGACGCAACAGCATTCCCTTCTTGCGGCTTGCGATGCAATAGCAAGCAATCCCGCTGTGCCAAGGCGGGTTTTTTCTCATTGCTTAAACTCATCACAGCCGACCTGCCGTACCCGGAATAAGATCTGTATTTTCGCAGCAATAAACCACCACCGTGAGCTTGAAATTTGGCCTGAACCCCCAACAATTAGTAAATGGTGAGATCGCCCTGTCTCAAATTAATTAAGGGATAGCTTGCTAAGACTGGAGACTGGCAGGAACAGAGTCCCGCCAGCAGAATTTGAAAGGGTTTGAGAGGTAAGCAGATTTGGAACAATTCGACGGCACCACAATACTTTCTGTCCGACGCGGTAACACAGTCGTCATCGGCGGGGACGGCCAGGTTTCCCAGGGCAACACGGTGCTCAAANGCAATGCCCGCAAGGTAAGGCGGCTCTACAAGGATCAGGTGCTCGCCGGTTTCGCCGGCGGCACCGCAGATGCCTTCACCCTATTTGAACGCTTCGAAGAGCAGCTGGAAAAGCATCACGGCAAGTTAACCCGAGCCGCAGTGGAGCTCGCCAAACTCTGGCGCACCGAGCGCGCCTTGCGCCGTCTGGAAGCACTCNTGCTGGTAGCAGACAAAGAGTCATCACTTATGGTCACCGGCAATGGCGATGTAATCGAGCCGGAAGATACCATCATGGCAATTGGCTCTGGTGGTTCCTATGCCATGTCCGCGGCCCGCGCGCTGGTGCAGAACACCGAACTGGAAGCTCGCGAGATAGTCGAAAAAGGCCTGACCATTGCAGGAGACATCTGCGTCTACACCAACCAACAGCACACCATCGAGGAATTGGACTACAGCTAAGTCGCTGCCAGCTATTTGTTGCGTCCAAAGNAGTTACCACAAACAGGAACGTTTTCATGTCAATTATGACCCCCAGAGAAATCACCTCTGAACTCGACAAGCACATCGTCGGTCAGCAGGCTGCCAAACGCGCTGTTGCCATCGCGCTTCGCAACCGCTGGCGCCGCATGAAGCTAGATGAAGATCTGCGCAATGAAATCACGCCAAAGAATATATTGATGATTGGACCAACCGGTGTGGGTAAAACCGAAATCGCACGGCGCCTCGCAAAACTAGCCCATGCNCCCTTCATAAAGGTAGAGGCGACCAAATTTACTGAAGTTGGTTATGTTGGCCGTGACGTCGAATCTATAGTGCGCGATCTTGCCGATGTGTCCGTCAAGATGATTCGTGAGATCGAAATGCAAAAGGTGCAGCATCTGGCCGAGGATCTGGCTGAAGAACGCATACTGGACGTTTTGCTGCCGCAGGCAAGAAACGACGAGACTGAGATCGAAAACGACTCCAATTCCACTGCACGACAGGTTTTTCGCAAAAAGTTGCGACAAGGAGATCTCGACGAGAAAGAAATCGAAATCAAGGTTTCGGAATCGCCCGTCGGCGTCGAAATCATGGCGCCGCCTGGTCTGGAAGATATGACCAGCCAGCTCAAGAGCATGTTTTCCACTATGAATTCTGGACGCAAGAGCTCGCGCCGACTCACGGTAAAAGCCGCTTTGAAAGTTTTAAAGAATGAAGAAGCCGCCAAGCTCATCAATGAAGATGAGATCAAGAACAGGGCGATTGAGGCAGCCGAGCAGACCGGCATAGTCTTTATCGACGAGATTGACAAGGTAACTAATCAGCACGACGCTGGCAGCGCCAGTGTTTCGCGCGAAGGCGTGCAGCGAGACCTGTTGCCATTGATCGAAGGATCCACGGTCTCCACCAAGTACGGGAGCATAAAGACTGATCACATATTATTTATTGCATCTGGCGCCTTTCATCTATCAAAGCCCTCGGACCTGATCCCGGAACTGCAGGGCCGCCTGCCGATTCGCGTAGAGCTGGATGCGCTCACGGCTCAGGATTTCGAGCGAATTCTTGAGGAGCCCAATGCTTCACTCACAGAACAATACCAGGCNCTGCTGGGCACCGAAGATCTCAAGGTCACGTTCAGCAAGGANGGCATTGCAAAGATCGCAAAAACTGCCTGGCAGGTGAATGAGCGTACCGAAAACATTGGTGCTCGCCGACTGCACACGGTAATGGAGCGTCTGCTGGAGGAAGTCTCTTACTCGGCCTCTGACCTGGCGGTAGGTGACAATAAAAAACTGGTGATCGACAGAGCTTATGTCGAGCAGCAGCTGGACGAACTGGCCAAGGATGAAGACTTGAGCCGCTACATTCTTTAGAGGCATTCTGTAAAGGCATTTTGGATAGTTAATGGTAGCCATACCGACAGATATCAAGCTACACCGAAAGTCAGCGACGCTGGAGCTGATCTACGCCGAACGTGAGCCAATCAACCTGCGCGCTGAATTCCTCAGGGTTTTCTCACCTTCTGCGGAAGTCCGCGGCCATGGCAAGGGGCAAGAGGTCCTGCAGACCGGCAAGCTCCATGTCGCCATCAAACACGTAGAGCCGGTCGGCAACTACGCAATCAAGTTAAGTTTCGATGATGGGCACAACAGCGGCATTTATAGCTGGGATTACCTGCTAGATCTTGGCGAAAATGAGGGTTCGCTCTGGCAGGACTACCTTGCTAAACTCCAGGTTGCAGGCGCCACCAGAGAGCCCCTGCCGCCAGATACCCAGGTAATTCAAATTAAACCTGCCACCGAATAAACCAAATGGCCGCATCCGAAACTGACAAGCCTTCTGACGAATCAGGCACTACACATTTCGGTTACCAGGAAGTTCCTGTAGCCGAAAAACAGGAACGGGTTGCCGAAGTCTTTCGCTCCGTGGCGAATCGCTACGACATGATGAACGATGTGATGTCTTTGGGCACACACCGGCTGATCAAACGTTTCACTATCGAATTGAGCGCGCTACGGAAAGGCCATAAGGTATTGGATCTGGCCGGCGGTACGGGCGATCTGAGCATGCGTTTCTCACCTATCGTGGGCAATGAGGGACAAGTGGTACTCGCCGATATCAATGAGGCGATGCTGGCCGTGGGTAGAGACCGAGTGATCGATCGTGGCATGCAATCCAACATCACCTTTACCCAGGCTGACGCCCAGAATTTGCCTTTTGCAACAGACACCTTCGACTGCGTCTGCATTGCCTACGGTCTTCGCAATGTCACCCATAAAGACCAGGCACTAACCTCTGTTCTGCGAGTGCTGAAGCCGGGTGGCAGACTGCTGGTGCTGGAGTTTTCCAAACCCCAAAATCCGTTGCTCTCCAAGGCCTATGACGCTTTCTCGGAACTGTGGCCAGTNGCAGGCAAGATGATAGTCGGTGATAGTGAAAGCTACCGCTATCTGGTGGAATCAATCCGGGTACATCCAGACCAGGAGACTCTGCTCGGCATGATTGAGGACGCCGGCTTTACCGAAGCTCGCTATCACAACGTGCTCGAAGGTATCAGTGCCATTCACATCGGTATAAAACCNCGCAACTAGGTATTCCCCATGAATTCCCTGCTAGGCAGTCTCGCCCTCGCACCCCTGGAGCAAGCCTTCAACTTCCTGATCAAGGAAGATCCTCATCTCGCGGACTTNCTTAGGCCATTCGAAAACAACACTGTCGAAGTAAGAACCAGACAACCCTCGCTTACTGTCTGTGTGATTCTGGAGCGTGACTATATCCGCCTTAGCGGCCTGGATGCTGCAACCATGGGCATCGAGGCTGACGCCGGTATCGAGGCACCCGCAGGCACGCTTTTTTCNATGCTGATCTCGAGGACAAATGCCCTGGTGAACACTGAGTTGCAGATAAGCGGCGATATTGAACTGGTCCAGGGTATGCTGCGCGCACTGCATAAGGCGGACATTCAGTGGCAAGATCTGATGGGCTCGGTTTTTGGTGATGTGGTTTCCCGGCATATGCAGCAGCTGGCAGAGGCAGGGGGAGAATGGCGTGCCCAGGCGAATACGCGAATTAAGCGCAACCTCGACGACTACCTGAAAGAAGAGGCCAGGGTCCTCCCGCACTCGCTGGANACTGCCAGATTTGCCGAACAGGTGCACGATCTCCGGCTCCAGCTTGATCGCCTTAGCGCCCGCACCCAGGGCCTGAATGCTCGTCTTGATAAGCTTATAAGCGACTGATAATAAACAGGTTATTTAAAGACCTCGCTTGTGGGACAGCGCTTCAGNTGGTATCTTTGNTCCCCCTTAAAACAANAGTCTCCTGACCACCCCGTGACGAACCTGCCGCGCCTGCTCAAAATTCTGAGCATCATTGCCAAGTATCGCCTGCACGAGTTCGCCAAAGGGCAGCCGGGCTACCTTTGGCTNCGCCTGACTCTGGTACCCTTCTCTTTCGTTTACTTGTTTTCAAACTCCGCAACGGCTGACAAATACCAGAACCTGCGTCTGGCGCTGGAGTCGTTGGGGCCTATCTACATCAAGTTCGGTCAGCTGTTGTCTACCCGCCGAGATTTTCTCGAGCCNGCGCTGGCCGACGAGCTAGCCGCACTGCAGGACAATGTCCCGCCTTTCCACGAGCCAAAGATCGAACAGATGGTAAGTGAAGCATTGGGAATGCCAATNGAGCAGGTTTTCCGCGCGCTTTCTCGAGAGCCTCTGGCGTCTGCATCTGTGGCACAGGTGCACCGCGCTACCTTGCTTAACGGGGATGACGTCGTGGTGAAGGTCGTGCGCCCAGGCATTGAGCAGACCGTGCGGGCAGATATCAAACTGTTGAAACAACTCGCTGCCGTGGTNGCACGAACCTCCTCACTGGGTCAACGCCTGCGACCAGAAGAGGTGGTCCAAGATTACGAGAAGGTGATTCTGGATGAACTTAATCTGCTGGCGGAAGCTGCCAACACGACCCAACTAAGACGTAACTTTGCTGATTCTTCCATGCTGTATGTCCCCAAAGTGTATTGGGACTTCTGCCGAAAAAACNTGTTGGTCATGGAGCGCATTCACGGCATTCCGGTGACGCAACTCGAACAGCTCAAGGCTCACGGTATCGACATGAAGAAACTGGCGGAACGAGGCGTCGATATCTTTTTTACCCAGGTGTTTGAACACAATTTTTTCCATGCCGACATGCATCCGGGCAATATCTTTGTCGCCAGGGATAAGCCAGATGCGCCACAGTACATCGCTATCGACTGCGCCATCATGGGCTCACTCAGCAAGGGCGACCAGGAGTACCTGGCCAAGAATCTGCTGGCTATCCTTAAGCGGGATTACCGCCGCGTGGCCGAGCTCCATATCAGCAGCGGATGGATACCGCCGCTAACACCAGTGCATGAGTTCGAGTCGGCGATTCGCAGCGTCTGCGAACCCATTTTTGAAAAGCCCCTGAAGGAGATTTCTTTCGGCCAGATCCTGGTGCAGCTTTTCAATACCGCCAGCCGCTTTGACATGGAAGTACAGCCTTCTCTAGTGCTGCTGCAAAAAACGCTTCTCAATATCGAGGGGCTCGGCAGACAACTGTATCCCGAGCTCGATCTATGGCAAACCGCCCTTCCCTATCTCGAGAGTTGGAATGCTCGGCGCTTGAACCCGTTCTCACTGCTTGGCAATATCCAGGAGAATTTACCGAACTGGTTGGATCAATTACCGCAGCTGCCAATTCTGATTCTTAACGCGATTGCAGAGGCAAGTCAGCAGTCCCAGCTGCGCGAGTCCCTGGAAGCACTCCGCCGGCAGCAGGAGCAGGAACAAAAACAACGCCGCAGCCGTGCTCGAGTTGTTGCTTATCTGGCACTCGGTCTCAGCGCGCTCACCCTGGTGCCCGCGCTTGGCGCCAGTATCAGCAGCGCCCCGATTGCCACCCTGGGCCTCGCAGGGCTTGGGGCGTACCTTTTGTTTTTTCGCTAGTGAGGGCGCATACTGCCGTAATGCTTATGGTTTCCGATTCCAAGCTTCTTGACTCTAATTTTCCTGACTCCGCGTTTCTTGACGAGGTCATTTGGAATGAGCAAGGACTCGCGCCCGCGATCGCCGTGGATGCGGCCAGTCAAAAATTGCTGATGCAAGCCTGGGTCAACCGAGAAGCCCTCGCCACCGCAGTGGCGGAACAGCGCGCGGTCTACTGGTCCCGGTCGCGGCAGAAGATCTGGCGCAAGGGGGAAGAGTCAGGCAACGTGCAGAAGTTGGTGGAAGTGCGGCTGGACTGTGATGGCGATGCCATCTGCTACCGGGTGGAGCAAGTCGGCGGCATAGCCTGTCATACCGGCCGAGAGCACTGCTTTTTCAGGCGCCTTGAGGGCGACGAATGGGCGGCAGTCGAAGCAGTCGNCACCGACCCCGAATCTCTTTATCAGAAATAGGCTCTGTTACGACGCCTGCAGTTAGAGAATAGGTTTAGAAATGAATGGAATATTAAGCGAACTGGCGAAAGTNCTGGAGCAAAGGAAATCTGCAGCAGCAGACAGCTCCTATGTTGCCAGCCTCTACGCCAAGGGCCTCAACAAGATCCTGGAAAAAGTAGGCGAAGAAGCCAATGAAACTATTCTGGCAGCCAAGGACTGCCAGGGCCCTATAGAGGCAAAAAATCAAGTGATTTCCGAGACTGCAGATCTGTGGTTTCACACCCTGGTAATGCTCAGTTACCTGGATTTACATCCTGAACAAGTGTTGGAGGAACTGGAAAAACGCTTTAACATGTCAGGTCTTGTCGAGAAGGCTTCTCGCCAAAACTAGTCTACTGCGGCCAAGCCCTTACAGGCCGCGGGTTTCGGAGGTTTATAATGGGTGTAGGTGGTATAGGTATCTGGCAGTTACTGATCATTTTATTGATCGTATTCATGCTATTTGGAACCAAAAAACTTCGGAATTTGGGGTCTGACCTCGGTGGCGCGCTAAAAGGATTCAAGTCTGCGATGAAGGACGAAGGTGCCGCAGAGGAAGACGCGTCAGAAGAATCGGAAGAGGTTATTGACGCGACCGCCGAGAAAGTAGAATCCAAGTCGTAATTTCCTGCCATTAAGCCAGCTCAGGTATCCCTGGGCTGTCGCAATTCGTGTACCGACTTCGAGCGTCGGCCCAAACCATGTTTAACATTGGCTCATTTGAAGTTTTACTCATCTGCGTGATTGCGCTGCTGGTGCTGGGGCCGGAGCGGCTGCCTTCTGCCGTGAGAACTGCAGGACTCTGGATTGGACGATTTCGTCGCAGCTTCTACAAGGTAAAGTCTGAGATTGAGCGCGAGCTCAATGCTGATGATATTCGCAGGCAGTTGCACAATGAGAGCGTGCTGGCAGAATTAGAGTCAGCGAAGGAAAGCGTGGAGACTGTAGCCAAAGACACCCAGACCTCAGTTAACAATATCGTCAACAGCGCTAACTTCGACCCCGGCGCTTCCAAGTTTACCGATGATCAAGTCGCCGCTTCTGACGCTGAAAGAGAAGCCGTGCAGCCCAAGAGCATCACAGAAGAAATAGGTACTGTNAGCGAGGAGATCGGGGCGGTTAGCGAAGAAATAGAGCAGGTTGGCCAGGACATCAAGAAGGAGCTCTATGGCTTGGGCAAGAACCCAAAGCTGGCTGACAATATAGAGGCTGATTCCACTCCCTCAGACCAGCAGGCCAATGCTCATGTGAAGGATTCAGACGAAGCAGCATCATGAATTCAGCCNACGAAGAACAAGAACTTACCCTTATTGATCACCTAATCGAACTCAGGGATCGCATCCTTAAGTCAGTCGTCGCTGTCGTTCTGTTATTCCTTGCGCTGTTTGCGTTTTCCAATGACATCTACACCTATGTCGCCACCCCTTTACTGGATGCACTGCCGGAGGGGACGAGCATGATTGCGATCGATCCAACATCGCCCTTCTTTGCTCCTTTCAAGCTGACTTTCTATGTCGCGTTTTTAATTGCAGCCCCTTATATTCTGTACCAGCTTTGGTCCTTCATCGCGCCTGGGCTCTATCAAAAAGAAAAAGCGATTGCGATTCCGCTGTTTATTTCGTCAGTCCTCTTGTTTTATGGCGGCGTCGCCTTTGCACGCTATGTGCTGTTCGGATTCGTGTTTGCATTCTTTGTCTCAGTAGCCCCGGAGGGCATCACGGTTGCACCAGACATCAATAGTTTCCTCAGCTTTGCACTGACTATTTTCTTGGCCTTCGGCTTCGCATTCGAAGTGCCAATAGCGGTGTTTATCTTTATCTGGTCAGGTATCGCAGAGCCTGATTCCCTTGCGGAAAAGCGCCCTTATGTGATCGTCGGNTGTTTCATTGTCGGNATGCTNCTCACNCCAGCAGATCCTTTCACTCAATCCATGCTGGCNATCCCCATGTGGATGCTGTTTGAGCTTGGGATCGTAGCTGGCAGAATGATTCGTAAGAAGCAGCNAGAGGAAGAAATGGAAGAACAAAATCAACAGGCGGATTAGGATTCCCGGGCTCGCATTTCTTGCCTTATGCTTTCATGGTTNCTTTTTTCGTAACTTCTTTTCTAGCAACTTCTATTCTTGTAACTTTTATTCGTTTAAGACCAGTTTCAAACTTTCTGGTTTAGCAGCCACTTAGCTTTTAAGCATAAAGGTTACCGGTCCGCTATTCTCCAGCGCAATCTGCATGTCTGCCGCGAATACGCCGCTCTGCACCTTTTCATATCCGGCCCTGGCCTTTGCAAGCAGTTCATCATATAGAATCTCGGCCTGGGAGGGCGGCATCGCCGAAGAAAAGCTGGGGCGCAAGCCCTTGCTGGTCGATGCTGCCAGGGTGAACTGGGAAACCAGCATCAGCTCGCCCTCAACATCCTTCAAACCCAGATTCATCTTGCCTTCCGCGTCGGCGAACACACGATAGGACAACACCTTATGCAAGAGTTTGTCTNCTGCCGTNCTGTCATCGCCCTTTTCCATACCGATAAACGCCAGTAGGCCTGGACCGATTTCCGCGTGGACTTCACCTGCTATGACCAACCGCGTCCAGTTAACTCTTTGAATCAGTGCGCGCATAGCGNATTTCTTGAATGGATTTATGGAANGGATTTATGGAACTTTGTTGCCNGCCNAAGCTTTATNCGGCGGCGGCGAGCATCTTGGCGATGTCGTGAGTTGCCCTGATTAGCGCATCGACGGTACCGGGTTCTGAAGCAGAATGACCGGCATCTCTGACAATCTGCAACTCCGACTCAGGCCACTGGTGATGCAGAGACAGTGCGTTACTGAGCGGACAAACCATGTCGTAGCGACCATGAATAATGCGGCCGGGAATCTGCGCAACTTTGCCCATGTTCTTGAGAATCTGGTTCTCTTCGATAAATCCTGAGTTGACAAAGTAATGGGTCTCAATGCGGGAAAGCGCGAGGGCATTATGCGGCTTGGTGAATTTTGCCAGCGCCTCGGCGCTTGGTCTCAATTTTGAGCAATTACCCTCCCAGGCAGCCCAGGCTTTCGCCGCCGCCATGCGCGCCAACTCATCATCACCAATGAGACGCTGATAATAGGCGGAGAGCACATTATCCCGTTCGGAGTCAGGGATAGCCTTAATAAACTCCTCCCAATAGTCGGGGAATATCTGATTTGCACCCGACACATAGAGCCAGTTCATGTCACTTTGGCAACACAGAAAAATGCCGCGCAATATTAACGCTGAAACGTGATCGGGGTAGGCCTGGGCATAAAGCAGAGAGAGAGTTGAGCCCCAGGATCCGCCGAATAGCACGAATTTCTCGACGTCGAGATATTTCCTGATTACCTCAATATCTTCGACCAAATCTTTGGTGGTATTTCCCTCCAGACTGCCGTGGGGCGTCGAACGTCCGCAGCCGCGCTGGTCGAATGTGATGATCCTGTATGTGTCTGGATCATAAAAACGCCGGGAGCTGGCGTCGCAGCCCGCGCCGGGACCGCCGTGCACAAAGAAGACAGGCACGCCATCCGGATTCCCGGCCTCGTCCACATAGATTTCATGAAGGTCGGAAACCTCTAGCTGGTGGCGCTTGTAAGGTTTAATTTCAGGATAGAGTACGTACATCGTTGCATGGATCCAAATCTGCGCTCGTCACCATGTTAGGACAGTCATGGATCGATTAGTAGATGGATTTCAGGGGTTAAATTTCGGGCGTCAGGATTCAACCCCTGCGACTCAACCTCGCACAGCACTGCCACGGCTCATGCGCTTGCGTTCGTTCTCTGTCAGATAGCGTTTGCGCAGACGAATATTCTTGGGCGTGATCTCTATCAATTCATCGCTATCGATAAAGTCCATTGCCTGCTCCAGGCTATGGAGTACGGGTGGGGTTAACAGAATATTTTCATCACTGCCGGCTGCCCGGATATTCGTGAGCTGCTTTGCCTTGGTCGGATTGACCACCAGATCATTATCTCTGCTGTGCAAACCCACGACCATNCCCTCATANACTTCAGTATTGGGCTGAATAAACAGGCGCCCGCGATCCTGCAGATTAAATAGCGCGAAGGCNAGNGCCTTGCCTTTCACCATGGACACCAGCACNCCGTTNTTCCGCTTCGCCAGCTCAATTTCNTTGTANTCACCATAATGGTNGAAGACGTGGGTCATCAGACCAGAGCCGGAGGTCAAACTCAGGAATAGCGAACGGAAGCCAATAAGNCCNCGGGTCGGCACAATAAATTCCATACGNACTCGTCCCTTCCCGTCGGGTAANAGGTCACGCATCTCGGCACGACGATTGCCNAGTTCTTCNATCACCGAGCCCTGGNGCTGTTCGTCACAATCGACCACCAGCATTTCGTAGGGCTCCTGGNTGACGCCATCTTCTTCATGCAGGATGACTTCCGGGCGAGAAACCGCCAACTCATAGCCTTCCCGGCGCATGGTTTCGATAAGCACAGACAGATGCAGTTCACCGCGGCCAGACACCGTGTATTTGTCCGGTGAATCGCCCTGTTCAACCCTCAGCGCTACGTTATAGAGAAGTTCGCGCTCCAGCCTCTCCTTGATGTGTCTGGTGGTCAGGAACTTGCCTTCCAGGCCCGCGAATGGTGAATCGTTTACCTGGAATGTCATGCTGATGGTGGGCTCATCAACACTCAGCGGCGGCAAGGGTTCCGGGTGTTCTGGGTCACAGAGGGTGTCGGATATCTGCAGTTTATCGATGCCAGTAATACAAATGATTTCGCCAGCCTGGGCTTCATCAACATCTACCCGCTCCAGGCCCAGGTGGCTCTTCACCTGCAGGATGCGCCCTTTGCGAATTTCCCCGTCACGATCGACNATAACCACATTCTGANTGGTAGCAGCTTTGCCACGGGAAACTCGTCCAACCCCNATCACACCCACGTAACTGCTGTAATCGAGGGCACTGATTTGCATCTGGAATNGCGCATCCACTTCTACAGAGGGAGGCGGCACCTTGTCTACAATCGCCTGGAACAAGGGCCGCATGTCTTCACTTAGCTCATCTGCTTCCCAACCCACGGTGCCCTGCAGCGCAGAACAGTAGAGAATTGGGAAATCCAATTGCTCGTCACTGGCACCAAGTTTATCGAACAGATCAAACACCTCGTTGATTACCCAATCGGGCCTTGCACCCTCACGGTCGATCTTGTTGACCACTACTATAGGATTTAGACCCTGGGCAAAAGCTTTCTGAGTCACGAAGCGAGTTTGCGGCATTGGGCCCTCAACGGCATCTACGAGCAACAGTACCGAGTCCACCATGGAAAGCACTCGCTCGACTTCGCCACCAAAGTCAGCGTGCCCAGGCGTATCCACAATATTGATACGGTAACCTTCCCAGTTAATCGCAGTATTTTTAGCGAGGATGGTAATGCCGCGCTCTTTTTCCTGGTCATTTGAGTCCATCACACGCTCGATTTTTTCGCCGCGAGATTCGAGGGT
>NYWC01000032.1 GCA_002684935.1 Gammaproteobacteria bacterium | reverse complement strand
CGAATGGTTCTTTGAATTCAATCCTGTACAGTTCAAGCACGGAGAACGACTTCGCATCAGTGCAAAGGTCTATCCCAAGGTTGGCATTCCCCTTGAATTAAAGGGTTCATTCCTCGACTATCCAGCAATCTGTGGACTCGATGTTTTCCCAAACAACCAGACATGGGGACCAGACTACGATCCTGCACTCTACGTGAGTGGTAGGGGCAACGATGAAACTGGTGATGGTTCTAGAGACAATCCATTCGCCACTATTCACAAGGCAGCATACTATGGTCTTGGGCGCGGTGACACCAACGCAGGGCGTGTCATCAAACTACTCGAAGGCCAACATAAACTCGCATCGAACAGTGAAGATCGTGATCTGCGAAGTGTAAACTCGTCTGGTATGAAAGACGATCAGTGGGTAACCATTGAAGCCGCAGTAAAGGCAGACCTATGCCCTATTGTCGGACAACACACTGGTGCATGGAAGTGTAAACTTTACTTTAAGAATGTTCACATCGTACCCACTACAGTGGAAGATGGTGCTGAGATGTTCAATACTGGAAGACAGGGCATGTATTGTTTCGACAACTGCTTGATCGAAGGAAAGAGCAGAGAGTCTGGGTACATTGATCCCGAAACTGAAAAGCATACTACCAGTGCAATGACAAAGGGTGGACCACATATCTTCTCGATCGGTTCCACATGGAAGCGACACTTCCAACCTGCAATGCGTATCGTTGACATCCAGTCACACTATGATCTCATCGTTGGTGACATCATGCTCACTGGATACACTCACCTTGCCTCTGGTGTATCGACATCTCGTCACGGGTTCTTCGTCGATGACGATGGTACTCCACCCCCAGAAAGTGGAGTCCATGTAGACTTCTGTCAGACTCATACTGGCGGAAGACATGACGAGAAAGTTATTCAGGAAAATATCATCATACGAAATTGCACTGAGTGGACTCGAAATGGCGGACAACAGTTGTTCGGTACGTTCGGAAGAAACGATGTAGAGGAATCTGAATTCAGAAACTTTGCGTTCGTAGGAAACCGAATCGCTCAGTGGGCAGGTATCGATGACGAGAACTACCCCGGAGTTAGACGTGAAGATGGTAGTCTTGTCGTTGGACGAGCAAGAATGTTTGCCTGGGGTGTACATAACACTCGAAACTGCTTGTTCCAAGACAACATCATGTTCGGCAAAGGTAACTGGAATGGTATTGCCACTAAGAACAAGTACACTGGAGAAGAAATAGAAGTCCAATACCCATTTGAAAATGGTTACGGATCTCCCATGTACGTCAATGTCATGTGGCGAGACAACTACCGTACACCAGACAAGGAAGAGTATTTCATGCCGACTCCAGATGCTACATCAGGACAGGGGAGTGGTACGCCGGAGGAACTTCGATTCGATCCCGAAACGATGACTCTGCCTTGGACGAGTCCTGCTACGGGTGTTCACTACGAAGGGGATGCATCTAAGTTGTCAAGTCATAGGTGGGAAGACTATCTTAACAACGATGATCTACTGGAGAAGTGGGACTGAACTAACAACTAAATAGTAGACACAAACAAGCACCGATGGCGTAAAAACCATCGGTGTTTGTCTTTGTATAACAAAATGGCAAGTTTCTGCGAACAAAATAGCCACTTCAACCATATATAATATGATGCCTAAAAACAAACTAGTAGCATATGCAGTGAGCTTGCTAGTCGTCATGAACCAACTCTCAGGATGTTCTACCTTAGAAAAGTCCACAGAGAACAGGGCATCTACACCACCACCAAAGTTTGAACCATTCATTCGTCTCGATGACAATGCTTTCCGTTTCGTAGGATCGCTTCGTCGGCCGACTGGTAAAGTTCTAGGTTCTGCTGTCCTGATTGAACCAAACGTTGCACTCACTGCTGCACACTGTCTTATTGACAGTGATATCGCTTTCATAGAATTTGCTGGTAAGCCATACCAGATCGATTATACTTTATGCTATGAAGAGGGATCATACAAAAACCACGACATCGGTTTGGTGTTCTTGAAGGAAGACGTAGTTGGATTCAATCCCGTCACAAGAATCGATGACGTTCTTAGCAGTGTCAACAAGTGGGATTATGTCACCACGATAGGCTACTCCAGAGGATTCAAGAAAGCATCATCACTGAGTACGTTCCGATACTACGGTGTTCTGTACAACGAAGAGAATCAAATCAAGATGCTGCCGTATGCTGGGAGTATCTGGTTTGGTGATTCTGGTGGTGGTCTGTTCTGGTTTGGGCCTGAAGGATTTCAACTCATCGGTATAATCGTTAGCTTCTCAAAGATAGATGGTACGATTGTAGAAAATTCATCGACTCGCGTTGACTGCTACGAAGAGTGGATTGATTCTGAAATAGAAAAGAACAATATCTTAAACTCTTAAGCGTACTAAATACAGGAGACTGTTCACGTTCAAGAGGTATATAATGGCTAGAGAAGATTTTAATATAGTCGGACGAAGAAAGCTACGTCTCTTTCCCCTTGATTCTCCAAGCACAAGCCCAACGATCTCATCCACGACAGATAACGTTGGACTGGGTAGTTTACTTTCAGTCACCACCAAAGCCAATAGATCTGGCGATGAAATATCTCAGACATCAAATGATGTGGAGATAGTTTCTCCCCCATTAGCTTCAACGTCAGCAAGCACTGTATATCATTCGCAGATGCAATCTGATCGAGCAAGAACAATCAACNATCCTAATCTATCCTCGTTTAACTCTGGTTTCGATGAACAGCTTGAGCCTGGTATTGGTGCATATTACCACCAAGACTTCGTAGAATTTCAAAATGGAGATGCTCCTGATTACCTGAAACCAGAAATCGTTGCTGCTTATGATGCCGATTTTCCCAACATGATCATGACTTTCCCTGATAATGGTGGATATCGAAATGAAATTTCTACGAACATAGAAAATTGTTGGAGAGATTTTAATGTTGATGCTTGGGTAGAACAACAAGAAACTAATATTCCAGCAGGCGAAGGTGGTACTTTTCTCAATCTCCCTGTACTAATAACTGAAGAATTCGTTAACATGGTGCGGAGTCATATTGATCGCTATGGTCTTACTCTGTCAGAGAATCCAATTACCCTCGGAAGTCTGGAAAGAATATCTTTTTGTTTTGACTGGGAAAGGGGCGTGCATACAACATTACGACGTGGTTCTATGCACTGGTTTGATGACAATGAAGATGACACCAATTTTTATAAACAGGCTTACATTGAGTTACGCAGACAACAAGCACTCATCTATGATGCATGTAAAGCTCAATTTCCCCAAATATTTTTTGGAACCTATGGTGGCACTGTTGATCTGGGTCAGAGTGAAATCTTATGGAACGATACCACCAAAAGGATTGACAAAAACATTCCACGATCAGGGCCTATTCCCAACACGGGAGAGGTAAGGAAAAAAATTCGATGGTTTGGTTTGTTGACAGAAGAAGATCTTCTTGATCGATATCAACTTGCGGCAGGCACTGCCGAAGAAATCATAGCTGAAATTGAAAGGAACTATCTTGCTTCCGTCACGGAAGTTAACATTCCTTGGGATTATGTTTCAAGAACTTGTTTTGATCCATTCGCCCCCAACTCAAGAGAACTATTCGAAGAATTCAGATTCGCGCCAGGTATTGATAAAACAGGTCTCAACCCAAACATCCTTGAGCGCACAAACGACTTTTGTTTCTCTGTTTTGCAAACCGCTTTTCCCGATATTCCAGTGCTGGGTTTTATCTCACCATCCAACATTGCAAGGTTCTCGTTGGGACATGACTCGGAAGATACATTTATTAATACCGAAAAACACCATTATTGGGCAGACAAGACTACATGGGTAGATCAACAACTTCAAATGATCAAAAATGCAGATGGATATGTCATGTCGGACGATCTCCGTGCTGATCAATATAGACAGTTGACAATCAACTTTAGTGATTGGCAACATGTCATAGATCTTTCCGCTACCCCGGGGCAACCTGACTTCGTAGCAAGGTATAACGACTGGTGGCTGGTTATAAAAGACTTACACGAACGTTTCGGTATCCTTGATGAGTTAAAGGATGAGTTCAATCTTTCATCGATTCCCACTTCTGCTGAAGAATGGTTTAACTTGCCAAGAGGAGCTTCAGCGACTTTTCCTAATGAGGTTAATAACATCCGCAACACATACTTTACCCGAAACCTTCTTGCTCGTGACATTCAGATAGATCTTCGTGATAATCTCATTCCTTTGGCAGAAGAATGGAGAAAAACGAAAATTGTTCCCTTTACGACTCCCGATCAGATCATTACTGGTACACTGAATGTCGGTGAGACTCTAACCATCGGCACTGCTGTGGGTAACTATGATCGTGATAATGTAGATTATGCATGGAGTCTGGCCACTGACGCTACAATAATTGGAACCGAATCAACTTTGGTGATCCCTGAGAACGCCTTAAACACCACCGTCAAATGTAATATAACATATAGAAGAGACGGTGACCCCCTTCAGTCGGTCGAGTCTGAAACCGATGTTATTCTTCCCGCTGGATCAAGTATAGTCGATTTCGGACAGTGGGAACTTACTGTACAAGATCAAGCTATATTCACGAAAGAGCCAACTCAGGAACCGATCCGTATCGGCTTGTCGGCTGGACAACAAACGTTTTCAATCGGTTTTGCTGGTTCTCTTTTAAGTGATATTGAAGTACAAGTAGGTAATAAAGTTATCTTTACAGTNAATGGAGTGGAGACTGATCCAACTACAATAGAATCAATTGTTCAAAACCAGTCACCAACAAGTGTTACTATTAATCTAAGTAGTACTGGGGACTTTGCAACTGCAATAGCGACTGGAGCTATTGGCGAAAAGATTTCCTTTACCGTAGAAATTCCAGAACCCGAACCTGTATCAAGTATATTCAATGACTTTGGCAATGATACAATCGGACAGTGGGAACTTGCTGTACAAGATCAAGCTATATTCACGACAAAACCAACTGAGGGACCGATCGTCACTCCACTCATGTCTGTTGGAAAACAAACGTTTTCAATCGGTCTTGCTGGTTCTGTTTTAAGTGATATTGAAGTACAAGAAGGTGACGAAGTTATCTTTACAGTCAATGGAGTAGTGACTACTCCGACTACAATAGATTCAATTGTTGAAATCCCGTCACCAATAGGTGTTACTATTAATCTAAGCAATATTAGTGACTTTTTAGACAAAATAGTGACTGGAGCTATTGGTGAAGAGATTTCCATTGTCGTAGAAACTCCAGAACCCGTATCTGTATCAAGAATAACCGATGACGTTCCCGATGCCAATGGCTTCGTCGGTATCTGGGAACTTAGTGTACAAGATCAAGCTATATTCACGGATGTTCCACCTGCGGATCCGATCACGTTCACCTTTTCGTTTGGAATGTCAACGTTTCAAATCAGTCTTGTTGGTTCTGTTTTAAGTGATATTTCAGTAGAAGTAGGTGATGAAGTTATCTTCACAGTCGATGGAGACGTGACTAGTCCAACTACAATAGAATCAATCGATCACCAGATCGTCAATGGTACTGATGTTGTCAGTATTGTTCTAAACAATATTAGTAACTTTTTAGGCGAAATATTGAGTGGAGCTATTGGCGAAGAGATTTCCGTTGTCGTACAACCTCCACCACCACTAATTGCAGGAACCCTTACCCACCCCGCGCCAACTTTCTTTAGTTCATTAGCCCTTGAACCTTCTGGTTGGTCAACATTTACTGATAACCCGTTCCCGCAGCAGGCGTCCGCTGCGAGTAACAACGGCATTCAACCTACAATATTCGTGGTTAATATACCCAATGAAGACGTAGCAGATACCAGTCCGACAATAAAATCCAGTATAGACACAGACAGTCTCTTCAATTTCACTATCAAAAACGTTAATGGAGAGGACTTACCGACTATTAAGGCAAAACCATCTTTCATTGATAATAATGCTGTGCGTTTCGACAATGTGAATCTAATCACCGCACTCATGAATACAAATAATATAGAAGTAACCTCTATTACCTTCACATAAGCATACATATTTTGTCAGCATACTGCGAATAGGGATTCATCATGGCACGAAATGATTTTAAAAAACTAAATCCTCAATTTATATCAACAGATGAAAATGACGACAGTGAAAGATTCGACGTAGATTCCCATTCTGACAAAGTTGGTGTTGAAAGCAAACTTAAAGTATCAATAACCGCATCTAATTCAGACGGTTCTACTCCTCTTGGTGCAGTTAACCCAGAGGAAGTAACAATAGTAGAGGAAGCCGCCGTTATCCTCGGTGCTTGTTGTTTGTGTGGGGAGGATGATCAACCACAGTGTATTGGAGATCAGACGTTACAAGAGTGTGATAATCTTAATGGTGAGTGGTTTGAAAACCAAACTTGTGATGATGTGAACAATTGTCAAGGCAAAGATTGTACCGACGACGACGATGATGATGATGATGATGATGATACTAGCCTTGAGGATGATATCATCCTACCAGAAGATGAAACCGAGCCTGACTCTGCATTTACACTTGATCCTCCGTTCAATGGTCTTGATCGTATGATCGTTGATGCTCGATTTGCACTTGGACTTGAGTCAGCAATACTCGTACTCTCTGGTACAGGAACACCAGGCGAAATTATACAGTTAGAGGACAATACAAACCCTGGCACATGGAGAAATGTTGCAGTAGTAGACGGTGATGGCTTCTGGAAAACCAACGACACCGATGGTCCAGGCAGTGCCTTCTATGAGGCAGCCACAGTTTCACTCGATCGAGACTACAATCTGTCTGGTGAATGGTACAAAGTCAGAGTCAGATATGAGTCCGACCGAACTGGTCTTGTTAAGTCAGAGAATACATTCCTTCCTGGCTTCGTCTTCATGAGCATCTCACAGTCCGAGCGGGCACAGATGTTTAGTTGGGGAAAGGATAACTGGCCTGTGGACTCGTTCCCAATTACCAATAACCACAACTTCCAACTGCTGCAACACGAAGGCTCAAATACGAGTTGGTTTGCTGGTCTCGTTAACCCCGTACCCGATGGTGGTGGAATAACAGGTGAAATGTTATTTGATGAAAACGGTGATTTCATACCGGCAGTTCGTGGTATTGATGATGGAAATCTTTACTTCGCCAAACTACCACAACGTTACCGAATTAGTAGCGATGATCCCGACGGTCTCATACTCAGGACCAGTAGAGAATCGTCTACCAAGTTCACTACCACTCTTAAGCATATGGCGAACATGTTCAACGAAACCATGCCGAACATTCCAGTGCTATTCGTAGACAATCAGTGGAGTGGTTCATCAAGAAACAACTTGTTTGAGTCTCAAACCTTCTGGAACGGAAATAGAGTAACAAGAGACTTTGGGTTTACAAAAACATGCGTAGACTGGTGTAGAAGTCACGGAACCGAAATCGGTGTGGTTGATGATATGTGGTATGCTAGTGACTCCGCCAAATTTAGATTCGATTGTGCGTTCAGTCCTCTGTATAGTAATGTCAAGATTGATTTTCCTGGCGCACAGCCTGGTGCAGGTAATTTCGAAGACTTTCCAGACGGTATCGAGGTAGTAGGTGTTACTTCTGACTATACCCACGGTGCATTCTATCCACCAGGCGCCAACAATAACAACCAAGAGGACTTCGTGTGCTGGGCATCATTCTTTGACGCTTCCTCGAACAATCCCGAAGCTCATGAATTGGGTGTAGGTATTTTTCGTAAGGATAGAACTAGATGGGCGTTCATGTCAACAAATCGTTTCAGTACCGTTCAAAGCCAGATAAAAGAGCGGAAGGTTCTGAATGGACAGGGTAATCCAACTGGTGCCATATGGGGGTTGTGGGGATCAGGCGCTAGTAACACAGAAGTAATTAATGCCAAGAGTCCTCAGCAAACAATGAAGAATGCAGATCAGCAATATGATATCATTNGTGGTGGTGCCGAGGAACTTGATCCTGATGAGAGTACATGGTTCAACGGCGAACCAAATAGAGTACTAACATCGGATAATGCCAGTATCGACTTCAATACGTTAACGGGCAGATCTCGCGGACAAAACCTACCCAGATTGAGACGAGGTGTGTTTAATTTAGCCAACCAAGAACACAACTACTTCATGCGTACGAGTTTTGATCCAACTGTGGTTTGTCATGGAGAGATGGCAGTAGATGGTGATAATGATGGCTTAGCTGACACATGGTCAGATGATCCTCACCCATGTGGTAATATAGCAGAAAGACTTGGGAATCTCGCAGACGAAAGAGATAATGATTTTGGAAGAGCCATGGATGGACAGATGAAGATGGCAGAGTATACGGTTCTTAGTGCAGCCAGAACAGCGGGTGAAGTGAATATCCCAATCCCAGTGTTCGAGCTTGACACAATCTCATCAACCGAAGCCGTGTTCCGTGTAGAAGATTTCAATGGCAATGATCTACCAGAAGGATCATCTGTGCAGACATTATTTAGTGTAAGAGGTGAACCCGATCTCGCAGATCCAGCCTTCGATTTACGTGACACTCTTGAACACCCAAACTACAAGAAGATCATTGGATTTGAACGGGGACGAATTATCGATGATATAGAAAATCCCCCTACCAACACCAACATGCCATTCCTTGATCCTAATAGTTTCTCGTATGAAGGATTTCAAACTGAATTTGGAGCGGATGGTTTGTCTGTGAGGGTGATCCCTGATGAGGACAAACCATTCCAGAACGGTGACGTAATCAGATTCAACGGCGGTGGCTGCGATAGCACCCACTTATGGCAGTCAGACTGTATGCATAGAATCTATAGAGGAATGGCGATTCTAAGCATCCCAGGCATATCTGCTGAAGGTATACCCATCTCAGCGGAACCTAGAACCCCTATCGTAACGGTTTCAGGACTCTGATGTTTGCTCGTTGAGCTGCTGTCGAATCCAGAGCAAATCGGTTTTGATCTCTGCTAGTGAAGATCGTATGTCCATGCGGAATGTTTCTGCAAGATCCAGTCTTGCATCCAAGTCATCAAGTTCTTCTTCGATGTGTTGTATTCTCAAAGAATAGTTTGAGTTTGTAGCGGCCGCATTCCAAACAAATCCAGCAAGAGTAATAGCCCAAGCAACGCCCATACCAATCAACGTCCAGTTGGTTCGCTTATCCATGATAGATCCTTATTTTGAAAACCGATGTCATTACAATATGTATGCCTAAAAACATTTTAATACCTACATATTGTGATGCAGAAGTCCGCACACAATTTCACATAAACCCCCACCCATGCTTTTTGGCATGGGTTTTTTGTTTCTAAGAGGAGAATATATGCGCGATAGAAAGGTGCTATTGCTCAATGCTTCGGAGGAAATTTTAAAGATCATAGACTGGAAGAGAGCCGTTGTCCTTCAGTTAAGAGGAAAAGCGGTTGCTCCCTACCGCAATGTGAATAAATACACAATCAAGGGAAAAGATGGCGACTACGAGTTGCCACACGTACTCATGCTCACACGATATGTGCATGTACCATACAAAGAAAACATCCCATCACGAATAAACATTTTCGCTAGAGACAAGTGGACATGTCAATATTGTGGTAAGGTACACAAAAATAAAACGTCTCTTACGATCGATCATGTCATGCCAAAATCAAGGGGAGGCGACTCCTCTTGGACAAACCTCACAACGGCATGTGCAAGGTGTAATACACTAAAAGCAAATAAAACACTCAAGGAATGTAGAATGAACCTACATAAGAAGCCTTATAAACCAACACCACTACAGGTTCATTTTTCACGAGCTACTTCAGTCATACTCGATTCGTGGACTCCATGGCTCAAAAAAGTGTGTTGAATAAATAGAGATATATACTTTTGGAGGAACCCAACATGCCTAAAAAATTCTCAGAACTCACCGAAGACATCTTTGAAATTCTCAGCGAAGTAAACGATCATGACGCTAGAGAACTTCATGTCTATGCCGACAACCACGCAGACCTACATCGTCAGCGTACCACGCCCGTACACAAGAACCTTCGCAACAAGATGGCTGCGGGATCTTACGATCACGAAAAAGCGAAGAAGGCATTCAAGCACGTCACTGATGATGCTGCCAAAAGATATAAGAAGGAACACGGACACCACTTCGACGTAGCGACACGCAAGCATGTTGCTGGTAAGATGGCAGACCAATTCCACGACGAGGCAAAAAGCGGTGATCATGATCATCACCTCCACAAGAAGTATAAGGGTCACAAGGTTAAAGAGTCTGTAGAACAGGTTGATGAACTCGATCGTTCCACTATTAAGTCATATCAAAGTAAAGCAGCAAAGGACCGCGAAGGTCGGGCGCAGAAAATTGCACAGGGGCTAGGGGTAAACTTTACCGATACTAATGTTGATAAGAAGGACTATCACAAGCTACACAGACGCATCCAAGGTATGAAAAAAGCAAAGGCTAGAACTGCCGAAGAGGTTGATGAAAACTATGAGGCTCGTAAGGTCATGAGAAAGATAGGCGTACAAGGTATAATCACACCAAAGGGAGAGATTAAAGTACCAATGCGTGATCGAAAACGACTTGACTCTGAACTTAAAAAGAACAAAATNAAAAATTATACAATCTCAAATGAATCCTTTGAAGTAGAAGAAGAAAAAAAAAATAAGATAAAGGTGAAACTTAATCCCAAGAAGAAGATTGGGTATGAAATTAAGAGTGTTGGACCTGGTGGCAAAACCACTGTCACCAAGCGTCGAGACATGCCTGGCAAGGATGACATCGGTGAGTCAACCGAAGTCATGGAATCGTTTGAGTTCCAGTTCGCAGACAAAGAAACTGCACAGGAGTTCATGNGAGAAATCTCACAGAAAAGATTAGGCTCATCGACTGGAACCGCAGACGGTAAAGTCAGGACAGATGGTCCAGCAGGAGCAGGTGTCGGTAGTCCAACACGGGCGCACCAGCAGATGGCAAAGATCATGAAGAAGCACGGTGGTAAACTTCTACGCACAGACGAAGGCCCTCGCATGAAGAGAGTGTTCAAGGAAGACATCGAACTCGATGAACTCAACCGCTATACCCTCAAATCTTATGCAAGAAAAGCACACGGTGACGTTGAGGGTATCAAGAACGTCCTATCCAGTCCCAAAGAGAAGGGTCCAGTTTCACCCAAGCACAGAGCAGACCTAGAACGTGAATTGAGAAACCGCAAAAAGGGTGGACAAAAAGCAATTAGGAAGGCATATACCTCCGAAGATGCCGAGCAAGTTGATGAAGTCTCGTCGGATACTCTTCGATCTTATCTCGACAAGTCAAGACAGCAGAACCAGAAGCGGGTCACACGAATGGCAGATCAACCAGGTCACATGTCTGCTGACAAGGGAGAGATGAGAAAGTTACGCAAGCGTCGTAAGGGTTCAGAGGCAGCAGCATCTCGTCTCGATGCCCGTAAGCACAACCTAGAGCCAAAACTCAAGAGAGAAGATGTCGAACAGGTTGATGAACTCAAGACTTCTACCTTAAAAGCATACAAGAACAAAGCAAGAAAAGATCACAGTGATGCAGTCGCAAAGGGTTATGATGCTAAGTCAGGTAAACTTAGATCAGACTTCGAAGCGAGACGCTTGAAGAGAAAAGNAGGATTCACCAAGGCGATGAATAAGATAATCGCTCGCTCCGAATCCACTGAAATGGATGAAGCAATGAGTCCCAATGGACCTGCTGGACTGAACCCCAACTTCAGTGGTGGCTTGAAAGCAGCACAGGACACTCCTTCATACAAAGCGTATCAAGCTAGAGTCAAGGCTGACAAAAAGAAGAGAGACGCTAAGATCGAGAAGGAACGAGAGACTGGTGTTCGTTCCAAGTATGAAGAAGTAGAGACTAACGAAAATGCTGCAATGGGACAGGCGGTCTCTGGTAGACGAGCGTCTTCTGGCACCATGTCCAACAACTACAGCACATCTCGTGAAATCGACAAGCGTAGGGGACTTACCGCGAAGCAAACGTACCAACAAGCAAAGGCAAAGCGGGACAGAACTAGGGTTGACTCATCTAGCGGACTCTCAGTAAAACAAAACAAAGATCAGAACAAGTCATCTGCCGCAAAAGCTAGAGAACTAGAACGTCTCCATAGCAAGGGTTACAAGACTGCCTTTGAACAGACTGCACTCGAAAGACGAGCAGAAAAAGAAAAGGTACAAGCAGTCGCAGCAGCCAAAGCTGCGAAAGCAGATCGTAACCGAAGAAAAGCAAGAGCAGCACTTCGAACCTATCGTTCAGAGAAGAGAAGAGCCGATTCGCTCGGTGAAGCTAAGGAATTGTTTACCGCAGTTGCAATCAAGAACGGCAAGGTAGTCGATCAGCTTCGTGATCTCGAAAGAAAAGAGTTCAAGGATGCTGCGAAGTACCTAAAGTCAACCAACAAGGGCGCAAAGATTTCTTTCGAGAACAAGAGCGGTAAAGTGGTTCAGACCGAAGGATATGACTCAAAGAAAGCTCTAGCAGACGTTCGTAAACAAACCGAAAAGAACCAGAAAGCAAGACTAAAGCAAGAAAAAGCTGCTAAGAAGTTCGTCAAGAAGCACGACTGTGCGACTCACGTTGAACATGTTGAGTTCGGTCAAGGACAGCCCATCAATGGACAACACGCTGCTCCCGATGAAGATGGAAACATCGCATGGTACGATGTCATGTTTGAGCATGGTGTTGAAAAGAACATGTCAACCGACGATCTCACCATTCTGATGTCAGAGATGCACGAGAACCACGATCACGAAGATGATGCGATTCAAGAGACACACTTGGTACAGCATGGTGATGGGAACTATGTAATGACCACAGACGGTGATACGGTAAAAACAGTTACCGGTGATAAGAAAAATGCAAAGAGATTCAGCAAGAGTGTTGCAACTAAATTTGCCAACAAACCCAGACCCAACAGCAAAAAACCTTCGGGTAGAGTTGTTCGTGCAGAAGAAGTCGAACTCGATGAGAAGATGGATCCAAGAGATCATGCCGTCGAACGAGATGGTAAGTTTGTCGTTGTCGATAAGGACGGAAAGACTGTAAAGACTTTCGACGACAAGAAAGAAGCCGAAGCATATGCTGTCAAAAACCATGACAAACTCATGGAAGCATCCCCCGAAGGATTCGAGGGAACCGTAAAGGCTATGAAGAAGCACAAGGACATTGACAATCCATATGCTCTCGCGCACTACATGAAGAAGATGGGTTACAAGTCACATAAGAACTCAGATGGAACCGATAAAGAATGAAGTTTACTCTTCGAAAAGAAGAAGGTGGCGCTGGTGAAGAAGGAACCAAGAAGCTAGTCAAGAAGTATAAGAAAGATACTCCTGGCGAGACTGTAAAAGAAGTCTATGCCGACTCTGGACTAGGGAAATGGTTTGGTTCTGGTGGTAAGGGTGGTGCTACCAAGGGTGGCTGGGATCGCTACAACACCAAAGGCGAACGCATTGGAAAATGTGGTGAAGGTGGAGAGGACGAGGGTAAACCAAAATGCCTCTCTCGCTCGAAGGCTGCTAAGATGAGTAAAAAAGATATAGGTAACGCAGTAAGAAGAAAAAGAAAAGCAGATCCAGACACTGACAGGCCTGGAACTGGAAACAAGCCAATAAATGTTTCAAACCGCATAGGGGAAGATAACACAATGAAGTCCTTTAAAACATACCTCTCAGAGAAAAACAAACCAACCAACCCTAAGCTCTGGGCTGCTTCAATTGCGGCTGCAAAGTCAAAGTTTGATGTCTACCCATCTGCGTATGCCAATGCATGGGCATCCAAGCACTACAAGAGCAAGGGTGGTAGTTGGAAGAAGGTAAGTGAAAGTTCTATCGACAAGATGAACCCCGAACCTACTGCTAAAGAGATGGACGCTGCTCTTAAGGACAAAGAGCATGACAAGAAGCTAGACGCTATTCATGCAAAGAAAAAAAAGAAGTTAACTGAAGCATGTTGGGACTCACACATACAAAAGGGAACCAAGATGAAGGGCGGTAAGGTAGTACCTAACTGCGTTCCCCGAAACGAAGAGTCTGAGGGCAAGAAGCCCTACATTGACATGAAAAAGAAAAGAAAGTTCATCGTTCCCGACAGGAAATTAAAAATAAAACTAAGGGATACGGGCAAGAAACCTGCCACAAAAGCATATCCTAAGTTAGCTGGAGAATCTACAGAACTCGATGAGAAGTCTGCTGCATGGCAACGTAAAGCAGGAAAGAACAGCGAGGGTGGACTTAACGCCGCAGGACGTAAATCGTATGAACGAGAGAATCCTGGCAGTGATCTGAAAGCACCAGTCTCCGCAGCTCAAGCAAAGAGAAGCAAGGGTGGTAAAGCAGCCAAGAGACGTAAGTCGTTCTGTGCTAGAATGGGTGGAATGCCTGGTCCTATGAAGGATGAAAAGGGAAGACCCACTCGAAAGGCACTAGCACTCCGTAAATGG
>NYWC01000031.1 GCA_002684935.1 Gammaproteobacteria bacterium | reverse complement strand
TATTGCTGTGCTTCCAATAAGTCGATGGCGTAATTTCTAAAGGCCTGGTCACCGTAAACGATATATGACCCCGCTGCGAAAACTTGCTCCCCTGCAGAGAAGCCTTCGCTGGCCTGTTGGATTTCAATGCCGCCTTGCATCAAAATTTTCACCAGATTGCGCGCTTCGTTGGGGTCCCATTGGTTGGTAGGGATGACATAGGCGAATCGATCTTGCTCTGCGGCATTGATGGCATCGCGACCCATGGAATAGATGCCGTACAGCCATCGCGATTTCAGGTCAGCCGCGATATCTAGCACTGCCATGGATGCGGTGAAGGTGTAACGCACGGGGTCGCTGAATCTTGAGTCGCCGCCTGGCCAGGGATAAGGGTAGAAAATATCGACGCCACTGGTAGGGGCAGATTGGCCGCGGCGGGGATTACCTACTTGTGCCGGGCGTTCTTCCGGATCGTAGTAACGCGGTGAGGCGGTCGCGTGAGAGGTTTCGGTGAGAATGCCAATTATATTGTGAAAATAGGGCACCGTGCGCATGCCGCCATTCCACCACATGCTGTAAATCATGTCGGATACTGCGCCCGGCATTTTCTTCATGGCGAAGCGATTAGACATGGCGGAGCCCACCATGTTGACTCCGGTTGTTACACCAGGATGGATGTTGGGGTTAACCGGATCTGCAAAGGGTGGCAGGAAGATGCGCGCCCAGGAGGGTCCGGTTTGATGGTGGTTATATACAATCTGGGGAAACCACTCTTCGTAGAGCATCCGGCTGACAGCAGCGGTTTCCGGCATATTATTCATAAACCAGTCGCGGTTATTGTCGTGGCCTACATAGTGGTGATACAGCTCGGGTGGCCGGGTTGTTTCAAACGGGGTTTCCAGGTTGCGTTCATACCACTGCCTCACTACTTCGAGACCGTCAGGATTCATGCTGGGCATTAACAGCATGATGGTGTTGTCGCGAATTTTGCGCGTTTCAACGCTCTCGTCAGTGGCGACGTGATGAGCCAGCCTGGGAAGCATTTGTGAAGGGGCCACTTCCGTGGCATGCAGGCCACCGTCAATCCAGACGATCGCCTTGCCTTCTTCAGCATGACTCTGGGCGGTCTCGTCGTCTATGTGAGCATTGGCCAGTTCGCGGCTAATCTGCTTCCAGCGGTCAAGTTGTTTGATGTTTTCTGCGCTGGAGATATAAAGTAGCAACAAGGGGCGGCCCAATACCGTGGTGCCGATCTCTTCCAGTTCTACCCGCGGGCTGGCGGCAGCCAGCTGTTGATAGAAATCCAGCAGCTGCTGGTAGCTTGCCAGCTTGAAATCAGCCCCAGGCTCAAAACCGAACACCCTCTCTGGCGTGGGTACTTGACTATAAAGTCCCAAGGACCACAGGGATAGAATGAAAATGATTAAGATTTTCAAGTCGGGGCGCGGCGAACTGTCCATTTGAAGCTCCGGGTATTTTTATAAATGACTTTAGGCCGAGCACTTACTCTAAAGTAGGAACGTAACCCTCGGCGCGGTCGTACTCCTCATTGGCGAGGAATTTTTCCATTTCTTGCTGCAGGTATTTGCGGGTGCCGGGATCCATCAGGTTGAGATGCTTCTCATTGATCAGCATGGTTTGCTGGGTCTGCCACTCCTGCCAGGCATGCTGGGAAACATTTTCGTAGATCTCCTGACCTTTGGGCCCGGGGTAGGGGGGAACCGCCAGGCCAGGGAGTTCCTTGTTGTACTTGCGGCACTGCACCATGCGGCTCATGCGGGATCCTCAATAAGTTGTTTGGGCTTTAGTCCGGGCTCTGGTTCGGATTCTAGTCTGGCTTCAGGCGTGTGAGGAGTTTCTTCACCGGCGCGGCAAGGCCAACCTCCACAGAATGATCGAGAGGGTACCAGAGCCAGCGATCGGAATCAGCTACGGTAGCGTCGTCCGCTTCGAGCTTCCACCCTTGCGAGAGAAGCGGGGTGATATCCAGATTGTAATGGGTGAAGCTATGGCGAATGGTTGGCAAAGGCTCCAGAGTTAGAGGATTAATCTGTAGCCCTGATTCTGCATAGGCCACCCAGCCGGGCTCAGGGCTCGCGTCGGTGTCATTGGCAGCTTGTTCCGGCAGGGAATAGAGACCGCCCCAAATACCGCTGTCGGGCCGCTTTTCCAGCAGTACATGTCCAGCCTCGTTGCGCAAAATAAGCATGCTGACCGCTTTGACTGGCAGCGCCTTCTTGGGTTTCTTCCCCGGGAATTCTGCAATTGTGTCACCTGCCAGTGCCTGGCAATCCGATGTGAGCGGGCACTGATAGCAGGCTGGGCTGCTGCGGGTACAGAGGGTGGCGCCAAGATCCATCATAGCCTGGGTGTAGGCGGCGATTTTCTGTTCGGGTAATAGCGATTCCGCCACTGTCCACAGCTGTTTCTTTACTGCGCTGCTCTCGGGATAACCCGCGATTGCGAAGTAGCGGGTAAGAACCCGCTTCACGTTGCCATCCAGGATTGGTGCCTTGATGTGCATGGACAGCGCTGCGATGGCGCCGGCGGTGGAGCGCCCGATGCCGGGTAGCGTTTCCAATGCCTCGACGTCATGAGGAAACTCTCCGCCATGGTTCTGTACGACCTGTTTTGCGGTTCTGTGCAGATTGCGCGCCCGGGCGTAATAGCCGAGGCCGGTCCACAGGTGCAGCACCTGGTCCACGCCGGCATCTGCCAGTGTGGCGACATCCGGATACTGCGCTACGAAACGAAGGTAGTAGGGAATAACCGTTTGGACCTGGGTCTGCTGCAGCATGATTTCAGAGATCCAGACCCGGTAGGGCGTTGGATTTTGCTGCCAGGGTAAGTCTTTGCGACCGGATCCCGAAAACCAATCCAGCACAGCCTGGTTAAATGCTTCGGTCTGGGCAACGGCCGCCTCTGGTTTTTGCTTAGTCATTACCCGGCCAATTGATTCTCATGCTGTCGCCATAGGGCGTGACCCGCTAATGCCCTTCGAGTTGTCTGGCGCAGTTTTGTACTTGTCGTGCGAGTTCGGTGCAATCCCGATCGAGCAAGACGTGGGCCAGCATTGCCAACCACTTCTAGCCAATGTTCTTCATCAGAAAGTTTGTTACAGCGAATCTTCATGGGGGAGAAGGCTAGTTGAGTATGCTGCGCAGCAAGCCTCGCGCCGCGTCCTGCAACTCATCCGGAACCTGACCGGTGATGATTTCCTGCAGCTCGTTTCTCAACGCGTTACTGCCTATCTGGGTGAAGATTTCCCTGGCCTGGGTGAAGTCGGGACGACAATAGCGATTGACCTCTTCAGCAAAGGCGGCGCTGCAATCCACTGGCCAGGACACATTGTGATACAACTCGTTGACTGGAATTGTCTGCGGATGTGGCGCGCCGAGCACTGTGAACAGCATGTCATAGGCAAAACGCTGGGTCTCGAGGTCGATCTGGCCGCTGCCGGCGATATCGAAGTTATCCATACGAAGCTTCACATCTTGTTTCGACTCCAGGCCCTGCTCCAGCAGCACATAGCCGCTCATATCGCCAAAGCGCATGACGTCGGGCCATTGCTGGATCGCTTCTCCGGTGGGGCTAAGGGCCGCTATCGCGGTGAAGACCTGCTTGATGATGCCAATATCTACCGAGTTTTCACTGACGCTGAACGCAGTACTACCAGATACGGTATCCAGCATAGACTCTACCGTGTTGCCGCTTGCCGCATAGGTCGATTCCAGCTGCAGAAATCCAGTTAGCGTGTTAAATCGAGATACAGATGGAGCCAGGTCAACCAGATTAAGATTATCGGCAGTGAGATTGATTTGTAGCTCGGGTGTGCTGGTGCGTGTATTAAGTCGTACTGTGCTGCGCAGCGCGCCGTCCAGCAGCGAGACCGGTGTGATCTCGATGTCCAGCAAGCCATCTTCCACATTAGTGAAGATATTCACGTCTTCAAACTGCATGCCGCTTGCTGTAATCGATTCGACAGAGATCTCGCCCAGCAGCGTCATGGAGTTGATCAAGTCTACCGGCAGCTCAGTTTTAGGCTGGTATTGCGCAGCTTCGTTGAGTTGCGTAGAAGTCTGGCTAGAGTCTGGTGCTGCAGCCGGTGCCGGCCCTTCGTCGCCAGATGCATTATAAAAGAAGGGCGATAGGTCGAGCGCGCCAGCACTCACATTGTAGCTGACATTTAGCGGAGCCAGGTAGGAGGCAAGCCTGATTTGTGCATCGCTTTCAATATTGGCGCCGGCGAACTCGATATTGAACGCCGGAATATTGGCTTGCTCATTAGTGCCGTTAAATTGCATGTCGAAACTCAACAGCTTGTCGCTATCGACACCGAAATTTACGTCCTGTTGACCTTCGCGCATACCTAGTGATTCAAGCAACACTAGAACATCGAAGGGGGCCGCCGAGATCGAGCCTTCGTAGCTGGGTGAGGAATTTAAATCATTGATAGTCACGTCGCCGCTGACCAACATTGGCGTAACGCTTAACTGCAAGTCATTCAGCTGCAGAGTGCCGGCGTTGATATCCGCCACGACTTCAGATCTGAGCGCCAGCGGTATTGCTGCCGACATGCCGTTGTTCTCATAGTTGAATTGCAGGTCGATGCTGAAGGGCCGGCCGTCGATATTGGTGTCGCGGCTATCAAGAGTCAGGTTATCGATCTGGTAGCGGGCGCCCTGGGACAGGTCCTGGATATCGATGCTGGCATTGGCAATTCTCAGCCTCTCGACGGATAGCCAGGTGAAATCACTGGTTCCCTGCCCGTCAGGAATCGAGCTGCTGGCTGTGCTCGAGGCTGGGGGTGAACCGGAATCTGGGTCGGAGGCTGCGCTAGAATCGGCAGCGATGGACCAGATGCTATTGCCCTCTTCATCAATGTAGTAATTGGCGTGAAAGTCTTCGGTGGAGATTTCGCGAACCTGAATCTGCTCGCTCAGCACAGAGGCAACATCAACGCTTAATACTGCGAAAGAGGTGGACGCCAGTTCCATGGGATAGGCGGGATTTTTGAGCCGCACATCGGCGAGAGATAGTCCGAAGTCTGGANACAGACTCAAAGACAGATCGCCCCCAATAATCAGCTCATAACCGGTCGCGGCTAACACGGCGTCTGATATGGCTGTCTTGTTGGATTCGGTATTCACCCGTGAAATCAACAGGACTGTTGCAAAAATCAGCAGTACGACGAATCCAGCCAGGACTTTCAGGAAATTCTTCACGGGGGGTTCTCAGTCTGTTTAGATAGTTCAGTCAGCTCAATCAGTTCAGTGAATGTCGGTNCTTTAAGACCTGCAGGATACCAGTATTAAGGCTTGCCCGGCCTGAATTTCCGGGATAAACCCGGGACAATGGCTCAAGTCTAGCGAAACTGCCGGAATCCTGCACAATTACTGGCTTTCACTCCCGCGGGCGCAGCATTATAATGCGCTTTTTCCGAAAACGGATAATTTCATGAGCGCTTCAGCTCCATCTACTGCGCGCAAGGCTTCGGTCGAGCGTAATACCAATGAAACCCAGATCAGCGTCAGCCTTNACCTCGATGGCTCGGGCGAGCTTGATGTGGAGACAGGTCTACCTTTTCTGGATCACATGTTGGACCAGATTGCCCGGCACGGCCTCGTGGATTTGACCATACGGGCGACGGGCGACCTTGAGATCGATGCGCACCACACCGTGGAGGACATCGGCATTACCCTGGGTCAGGCCTTGAATCAGGCGCTGGATAAAACCGGTATTCTCCGCTACGGCCATGCCTATGTGCCGCTGGATGAAGCGCTGTCTCGCGTGGTGCTGGATTTTTCCGGCCGCCCGGGGCTGGATTACCACGTGCAGTTTGCCAAAGGCACGGTGGGAAATTTTGATGTGGACCTGTTTCATGAGTTCTTTCAGGGCTTCGTGAACCACGCCATGGTGACGCTGCACATCGACAATATCCGCGGCAAGAATGCCCATCACCAAATCGAGACCATCTTCAAGGCCTTTGGTCGCGCGCTGCGCATGGCGATGGAGATTGACCCGCGCGCTGCAGGCCATATACCTTCAACCAAGGGTGTCTTATAGCGTGTGCCCAGTTCATGTTGGTGCGGTTGCGTTACAAGCGTTGCTCGCGTGAACCAAGCCAGCTCGCTAATGATTCTGTCAAAACCATTCAGTTGCTTCCCCATCATAAATGAATAACGTTGCAGTCATAGACTATGGCATGGGTAATCTGCACTCCGTGGCCAAGGCCCTGGAGCATGTCGGAACGCAGCTCCAGCCCGAGACCGGCGAAGCAACCGGAGTCGTGGTAACTGCGGATCCCGCGATAATTGCTGCAGCAGATCGCGTCATTTTTCCCGGCGTAGGCGCAATTCGCGACTGCATGGCAGAGATAAACCGCCTCAACGTGGGCGAGATAGTCGCCGATGCCATGAAGACTAAACCGGTGCTGGCAATCTGTGTGGGCATGCAGGCCCTGATGAATCACAGTGAAGAGAATGGCGGCGTTGATTGCCTGGGGTTTTTGCAGGGACGGGTGAAGTATTTTGGTGATGACTTACGCGGAGATGAGGGTGAGCGAATCAAGGTCCCGCACATGGGTTGGAACAGCGTCAAGCAACAGGCGCAGCACCCGCTGTGGCGGGGCGTTCCAGATAACAGTCGATTCTATTTCGTGCACAGCTACTATGTAGAGATGGCAGATGTGTCCAAAGTGACCGGGCTTTCAGTATACGGTAAGGAAATCGTGGCGACAGTAGCGGATAGCAACATATTCGCGACCCAGTTTCACCCAGAGAAGAGTCAGAATGCTGGACTGACCCTGTTGCGAAATTTCCTGCAGTGGGACGGCGCCAGCGGCTAGTTATACAAGCCGCCCGTGGCGCACAGTTAAGATGCCTCCGGTGAATAAAGAAGCTGCCCGTGGCGAAGGAATAAGGCTAGGCAGTTAAACAGTACCGCGAACATAGAATGAGCAAGCCATGTTAGTCATACCAGCAATAGACTTGAAAGACGGTCAGTGTGTGCGCCTGAAGCAGGGGCGTATGGAAGACAGCACCGTGTTTTCTGATGACCCCGTAGAGCAGGCAAGGCAGTGGCTTAAAAAAGGNGCCAGGCGTCTTCATATAGTGGATCTGAACGGCGCGTTTGCGGGAACGCCGGTCAACGCAGAAATCGTGACGGCTATCACTAGTGCGCTCCCCGACTTGCCGGTGCAGATTGGCGGTGGCATTCGAAACCTAGNGGCAGCGCGCTTCTATATTGAAGCGGGTGTCAGCTATATCATCATCGGTACCCAGGCGGTCAAAGNCCCGGGTTTTGTNCGCGAAGCCTGTGAGGCATTCCCTGGCAAAGTCATCATCGGCCTGGACGCAGTGGATGGCATGGTTGCGACTGAGGGTTGGGCGGATGTGTCAGCGCTAGCTGTCGAGGAAGTCGTGCGGCGGTTTGATGGGCTGGGTATCGAAGCGGTGATCTACACCGACATCTCTCGTGACGGTATGATGCAAGGCGCGAATCTGGAGGCCACCGTTGAACTGGCAGAGCGCTCTACAATTCCCATTATCGCATCGGGTGGTATCGCCAAGCTTGCTGACATCGTGGACCTGAAGGCTGCGGCCAGGGCTGCCGGCGGCGCAGGCATCATGGGCGCAATCACCGGCAGGGCAATTTATGAAGGCAAGCTCGATCTCATGGAAGCCCAAGCTTACTGTGACTCTGATGATTAGGGTCTGATGACCAGGAACAGGTAGTCATACCATGGCACTCGCAAAGCGCATAATTCCCTGTCTCGACTGTGATAAAGGTCGGGTAGTCAAGGGTGTTCAGTTTGTCGACATTCGTGATGCCGGTGACCCGGTGGAGGTGTCCAAACGCTACTGTGATGCGGGCGCCGATGAGATCACCTTTCTCGACATCACCGCCAGTCATGAGGACCGTGAAACCACAGTAGACACCGTCCGCGCAATTGCGGGTCAGGTATTCATCCCGCTCACGGTGGGAGGCGGCATCCGCACTCTCGAAGACATCCGCACCATGCTAAACGCTGGCGCTGACAAGGTCTCTATCAATACTGCCGCGGTGAACAACCCTGAGTTTGTTCGCAAAGCTGCAGAGCGTTTCGGTTCCCAGTGCATTGTGGTTGCTGTGGATGCCAAACGGGTGTGTGTTGAAGATGAGTCGCTGCGCTGGGAGATTTTCACCCACGGTGGTCGCAATCCCACAGGCATCGACGCCATCGACTGGGCAAAGCAAATGGTGATCTTCGGTGCGGGTGAGATTTTACTTACTAGCATGGACAGGGACGGCACCAAGATTGGGTTTGACTTGGAGCTGAACAAGGCAGTGAGTAGGGCAGTCAACGTGCCGATTATTGCATCTGGTGGGGTAGGCGAGTTGGACCACCTGGCAGATGGCGTGCTAGCGGGCGAAGCGGATGCGGTGCTGGCAGCCAGTATCTTTCACTTCGGAGAGTACACGATTCGCGAAGCCAAAAAACACATGGCTGCAAAAGGTATTGAGGTCAGGCTGTAATAGGGTTAACTAGGGCCTAGAGGTCGTTGCGCTGGGCAAAGCTACCGTTGGTGCTTGCGCGGCTGCCAGGCTTAAGCGCATACACACCCTTCAGTACGTTCAGCGCTTCGTTGAGCGGATAATCCGTCACCAGCACTTCGTCTGCAGAGATCAGGGCTTCCGCCATTTCTCGATCTGATTCCACCACTTCCGCGCCGTTACCATTGTCCAGACGACCCAGCAGATCGGCTTCGGTATATTGGGAAATACTGCGCGAGCGCCGGGTTACGAAGGCATCATCGACGATAATATCCGGCGTGATGCCCTGAGCCTGAATAGAACGGCCACTGGGTGTGTAGTAAAGCGACGTGGTGAGCTTAATGGCGCGGGAGCCGTCCAGCGGNAGTAAGGTCTGCACCGAGCCTTTACCGAAACTCTGGGTTCCCATGACCACGGCGCGGCCATGATCTTGCAATGCCCCAGCCACGATTTCAGATGCTGACGCCGAGCCGTTGTTGATNAAAACNACNAGCGGCACATCTGGCGCGAGTGTGCTGAGGTTGGCAGAGAACTCCAGGTCATTACCTTCCAGGCGCCCCTTGGTGTACACGATACGACCCTGTTCGATAAAGGCATCGACCACTTTGGCTGAAGCTTGCAAAACGCCACCAGGGTTATTGCGCAGATCCAACACAATGCCTTTCAGCTCGCCNTGTTCTTCATAGAGCTCCANNAATTCGGTTTCCAGCTCCTCGCCNGTATTCACGCGAAACTGGGCCAGGCGGACATAGGCGTAACCCGGCTCCAAAATGCGACTGCGGACACTAGCGATGGCGATGACTTCGCGCACCACGGTCACTTCAAACGGTTCCATNCCCTCGCGGGCAATCGTCACCGTCACTTCAGTACCTGGCTCACCGCGCATCATGTTGGCGGCCTCTTCAGGCAGCANNTCACGTAGCGGCTTGTTGTTGATCTGGATGATCAAGTCTCCGGCCTGAATCCCGGCCCGGTCAGCAGGCGTATCATCGATCGGGCTGATGACCTTGATGTAGCCGTTTTCCCTGCCCACTTCGATGCCGAGGCCGCCAAACTCGCCGGTAGTGGTCTCTTGCATCACATCAAATTCGCGCCCGGCCANGTAGGCAGAGTGAGGGTCGAGACCCGACAGCATGCCTTTGATGGCGTTCTCCAACAGGGTCTTGTCATCAATTTCTTCAACGTAGGCCATGCGAATGCGATCCAGCGCCTCGGTAAACATGCGCACTTCATCCAGTGGCAAGGGCAACAGCTCTGATTGTTGTGTCTGGGACTGGGCGGAAAGCGGTAGGGCGAGTAGCAAGCAAATGCTGAGTGCGCCACTAACCCTGTTGCGAAGCTGAATCATGGATTTTTCCTGAAAATTCATTTAACTCTCGTGTATACGCATGTATTTCAGTGTATCCACATGTATAGGCATATATACGAGTCATCCAATAGTTTCAGTTTATCCCTGAATTAGCAACATATCTCCCCAGGGAGACCGGCGGAAGGTGACTTTTTGTGACAGGCAGAAGCCCTGCAAAACAAGGGATATTGACTGGGTTTAGTCTAGCCAGGCGGCAGGATTCTGGGGCTCCCCGTTGCGCCTGATTTCGAAGTAGAGTCCGACGCTGGGATCACTGCTGTTTATGCCTGATGTGGCCAGCACCTCGCCCGCATCAACCCAACTANCGATGTCCACAGCCAGCGCCTTGTTGTGGCCATAAAGGCTCATATAGTCGTTGCCGTAATCGAGCACCACCAGCAGACCTGAGCCACTAAGTCAGTCGGCAAAGACTACCTGGCTAGGGTGAATTGGAAGCACTCAATTTGCGCCAGCTAATAGCTGCTGAAGCGCTGCGCGCAGTTTAGCTGCCTGGCCGCGTCGCCACTTTGTTCCCTGTTCAGCATAGTTTTCAGGAAATTGTTGCCTGCACCCATGTAGGCGGCGCGCAAGAGAGTCTGCAGTAACTGCTGTTCCTCCGCCTTGCGGGATACCAATGTGGCCAGCTGCTGCTGCAGTTCGGCGAGCTTTGACTGCTTGGCTGCCACGCTGGCAGAGAGGGAAACATAGGCCTGCTGGGTATTGGATAATTCAAGCCCGGTTTCCCGAAGCCGTGCCTCCTCATCGCTTTGCCGTGAGGAGGCTTGTGCCAGCCAGCCCTGAATTGACTCTATGGCGGCAGAAACTGCTGAGAGCTCCTGCTCCGCCTGTGCACGATCCTGTGCCAAAGTGGGTGCCACTGACCCTGCCAGTACGATGGCAAGTATGACCCTGTAGCCAATGCGCTTAATTGTGACATCTGTCACCCTATGTCGCCTAGGCGCCTGCTTGGGAGAGCTCCACACCCATCAGCACCTTGCCTGTCATCTCATTCGGTATTGGCATGGACATGAGGTGAAGCAGCGTTGGCGCGATGTCGCAGAGGCTGCCTTGGCCAATAAAGACCTGGTCGCTTGCACCAACATAGACCAACGGTACGGGGCCACTGGTGTGAGAAGTNAGAGGTTGGTTTGTCGCCGGATCAAGCATCTGTTCGACATTGCCGTGATCAGCAGTAACAAGAAGATGACCATTGATCGACTCGATTGCGGCAACGATGCGGGCGAGACACTGATCTACTACTTCAACGGCTTTAACCGACGCATCAAAATCTCCGGTGTGGCCTACCATGTCGCCATTAGCATAGTTGCAGATTATAGTATCGTATTCCCTGGACTCGATAGCCTTGACCAACGCGTCGGTCACTTCGAAGGCCGACATCTCTGGCTTCAAATCATAGGTTTTNACCTGGGGCGAAGGAATGAGAGTGCGGTCTTCGCCGGCAAAGGGTTCTTCTCTACCGCCGTTAAAGAAGAATGTCACATGGGCATACTTCTCAGTCTCTGCAATACGCAGCTGCGTTCTATTATTGTCCGCAAGATACCGACCCAGCACGTTGTCCAGTGCCTGTGGTGGGTAGGCGCAGTCAGTGGCGATGTCCGCCGCGTACTCGGTCAACATGATGAAATCCCCCAGCATTGGTCTGGCGGCGCGCTCGAATCCTTCAAAGTCATCTTCAACGAAAGTGCGGGTAAGCTCCCTGGCACGGTCGGCGCGGAAATTCATGAACACGACTACGTCACCATCTGCGATGACGGCTTGCTCGACGTGATCTTCGCGGATGACGGTTGCTTGCACGAACTCATCATCCTCATCGCGCTGGTATGCTGCGTCCAGTCCGCTGGCAACATCAGGATAGGAGTATTCAGCCTCGGCCTCACTCAGCAGTTTGTAGGCACTCTGTACCCGNTCCCAGCGATTGTCTCTATCCATGGCATAGAAGCGGCCACAGAGTGAGGCAACGCGCCCNAATTCATTGTCCACAAGATAGTCCTCAGCACGCTGCAAGGAGGGCANCGCGCTTCTCGGTGGNGTGTCGCGACCATCCAGAAACGCATGCAGATAGACACGTTGAGCGCCGCGCTGNTTCGCCAGTTCCAATGCCGCCATGATCTGGTCTTCGTGGCTATGAATTCCCCCTGGCGACATCAGGCCCATGACGTGCACGGCGGTTTCATTACTCACGGCCTTATCGATTGCGGTGCACAGCACCTCATTCCTATAAAAGGAGCCATCTTCAATTGCCTTATCGATTCGGGTGAGGTTCTGATAAACCACGCGGCCCGCGCCGAGATTCATATGACCTACTTCTGAGTTTCCCATTTGACCGGTCGGCAAGCCGACGGATTTGCCGGAGGTGTCGATCAAGGTGGCAGGTCGTTCGCGCCAGAGTTGGTCCCAGGCTGGAGTGTTAGCGGCGGCGATGGCGTTGCTGTCGGTTTCTTCCCGATGGCCCCAGCCGTCGAGGATCAAGAGGATTGCGGTTGCTTTACTGCTCATGCTTGGAGATTTTCCTCTGGCAAGATTGTGCTATTGCGAGCAAATCAAAAAATTGAAAGAGGACATTATCCAAGAAAGCCATTGGCGTGGATAGTCTCTAAGAAAGCCCCTATCCTGGNGGGCGAATNAGGGTTAGCAGCTTCTTTCNCCGGGTTTACAGGTGTATACTTGCTGCCTTTTTTGACAGCGAGGATTTGANCGCATNNATGTTCATTCNCAAGCTGCTGAAAACANNNGAANATAGNTAGAAACAGANAGAAAGGTCNCTTGGAACAATTCATCGAATTTATAGGCAATCACTTGGTGCTGTCNGCAATNTGGCTGGCAACCGTGGCTGCGATTATNTTTTACCATCNGCGCACAGCGAGCGCTGCGGTCGGGCCCCAGCAAGCGGTCATGTTGATCAACCGCAAAGACGCTGTGGTGGTGGATATACGGGATAAGAAAGAATTCGATGCTGGACANATTGTTGACTCCATCAACATACCTTTGGCTAAACTTAAGCAGCGGGTCAGCGAGTTGAAAAAGCACAAGGATAAACCTGTGCTTGTGGTGTGTAAGCTGGGTCAGCACTCCGGTGATGCAGCCAAAACTCTGGAAGAAGCTGGGCACAGCGAAGTAATCAGATTATCCGGTGGCGTCACCGAGTGGAAGTCGCAGTCCTATCCCCTGGTACAGAAATAACCAGAGGAAGGGGTGTTCGGCGCCGACCTGAACAATAATTTCAGCAAAACTTGTAGATAGGAATCACTATGGCAGAAGAAGATAACAACTCACAAGAAGCGGCAGCCACGGGCGAGGGCACCGAGCCGCAGGGCCCACAATTCGCNCTGCAGCGTCTCTATCTGAAGGATAGCTCGTTCGAATCGCCCAAGAGCCCGACCATCTTTCAAGCGCAGTGGGCACCGAAGATTAACTTCGACATCAAGACTCGCAACACCAAGATTGGGGATGATGTCTACGAGGTTGTGCTGGTGCTCACCGCGGAAGCACAGATCGAAGAAGAAACCGCCTTTGTTGCCGAGGTGCACAATGCCGGTATCTTTACAGTGAAGGAATTCGACGACGGTAATCTTGAGCACATCCTCGCGACGGTATGCCCGAGCATCCTGTTCCCTTACTCTCGAGAGACGATTGATTCGCTGGTAGTGCGAGGCAGTTTCCCTCCACTAAATCTGTCTCCGATTAATTTCGAGGCGCTCTATGCTCAGCAGAAGCAAGCTGCGGAGCAGCAGGCGGCTGGTGTCGAAGCGCCGGCCCCAGAAAACGTACAGTAAGCGGGCCTAGCTACCGGCGGCAAAATTCAATTGCCGCCAAGCTTCATAGACGATGATAGCCGCAGCATTGGAGAGATTCAGGCTGCGGCTTTCTGCCATCATAGGGATGCGTAAAACCTGTTCGCTGCCGATTCCCTGCCTGATTGACTCCGGTAATCCCCTCGTTTCTGGGCCGAAAACCAGGAAATCGTCCTTGGCAAAGGCGACTTCGGTGTAACAACGGCTGCCCTTAGTACTNAGCCCNAACAGGCGCGCGCTTACCTGTTTTGTCCGGAATTCTTCCCAGCNCGCATAAATCGAAATGCCCGCAAATTCGTGGTAGTCCAACCCGGCCCTGCGCATTTTCTTGTCATCAAGCTCGAAACCAAAAGGCTTGATCAGGTGTAGCTGTGAACCTGTGTTTGCAGCTAAACGAATAATATTTCCCGTATTTGGGGGTATCTCGGGCTGAAAAAGTACGATATTGATCAAAATTNGACNATTTNTTGGTGGTTTATATATACGGNGTATGNATTTGGTGTGCTGTTGCGGCCCAGATAANTTTACCAAAGCACGGAAAATTCGTCTCAGACCGTATTTTGCCCCTGTGACCCACACCGCGCGTCACAAATCCTTTTTTCATTCTTGCNCNAGTTAATCTCATGGCTGGTAGTTTTTTGTTATAGNATTTATAGGCTTAAATGATATTNNNTAAGGGCGTTTCTTAAGTTGTGCCCGCTCTCGATCGCGAGGCAAGAATAGACTAATGACCTGGGCGCCTAAAATAAGGGTGCGGGGGGGGCGAGCTAAAGCAACGACTGCCAAAACTAAGAGAACCACATGCAGCTACCGTTTTTCAAGAGAAAGGCGCAATCTGCCGGTCGAGCTGACGCAATCCTGCGTAGAGTAAAGCGCCTCAAACAAGAAGGCTCGCTGGCATCTATTGGTCGGATCTCGAATTCGCGATTTCCAATCTCATTGGGGTTGAGAGTGACGTAGCAAGTGCAGGCAGCGCAGCGCCTATCGGAGGCAGCATTGGCGGTGACGCTGGTGCTCGCAACTAGGCCAAACTCATGGAGGAAGGCAAGTCTGTGCTGGTGCAGCCCGCACACTGAATATAAGAACGCTGCTAGTAGTCCAGACTCAGAGCACAGAGGCTGGCAGTGAGGTCGCCGTGAGTGCAACCAATGAAAAGATAATCGAAACAGCAGCGGCTTTAAATCAGGCGGCAGTTGAAACCTCGCTGGGCAATGGCGCTGTTGAGGCCGCATCTGCATTGGGTAATCAGGTTGGGCCTGTCTTTGCCGCTGCAGCCACTGAATCTGCAGTCCAGTCTATTTTCTCTGAAGCTAGGCAATTTACCGCGATGTACTGCTCTCGGTTGTCAATGTTGGTACCCACCGTGGCCACGACAGGATCATCATTTGGCAGGAAATCAATATCGGCCTCAGCGACTGGTGCAGTCGCCTCTGCCGAATTGGAGGGGCGTTGATTCGACGGCCTTTGTTCGTCTTGCGCTTTGATGTTATTCGTCTTCCGCTTTGCTGTAGGAAGTCCCCAACTCCTTAATTTTTCGGGACAGGGTATTCCTTCCCCAACCAAGCAAATTCGCCGCATCCCTGCGTCGCCCGCCAGTATGTTTGAGCGCAATATCGATCAGGGTGCGTTCGAACAATGGGGTTGCCTCATTAAGAATCCCTTTGTTGCCGGAGCTGAGCTGTTGATCTGCCCACGAATGCAGACTCTGGGTCCAATTGCCCGGGGCGCCAGCTTCAGACTCTTGGTCTGAAAACTCGGGAGGTAGGTCAGATAGATGCACTTCACGGCCGGAAGCCATGACCGTAATCCAGCGACAAAAATTCTCAAGCTGTCGCACATTGCCGGGCCACGCCAGTTGCTCAAGATATTGAATGGTCTCTGGCCTCAGTACCTTGGATTCCACGTCTAATTCTTCAGCCGCTCTGGCCAGGAAATGGCCAGCCAGTTTGGCAATATCTTCGCGGCGGTCTGCCAGTCTTGGAATATGGATTCGGATTACGTTGAGCCGATGGAACAAGTCTTCGCGGAAGATATGCTGCTCGACCAGTCTTTCCAGGTTTTGGTGGGTCGCAGCGATTATGCGAACATCGACCTTGATAGAGGTATGCCCTCCGACGCGGTAGAACTCTCCATCGGAGAGAACACGCAGCAAGCGCGTCTGAGTTTCCGGGGGCATGTCCCCAATTTCGTCGAGAAATAGAGTACCGCTGTTGGCCTGTTCAAAGCGACCGGTACGTTGATGAGTAGCGCCGGTAAACGCGCCCTTTTCATGCCCGAATAACTCTGACTCGATTAACTCTTTTGGGATAGCGGCAACGTTAAGAGGTACAAAAGGCCTATCCTTGCGCGGGCCGTGCTGGTGCAGAGCGTGCGCCACCAATTCTTTTCCGGTACCTGACTCGCCATTTATAAGCACCGAGATATTGGAATTCGAAAGCCTGCCTATTGCCCTGAATACCTCCTGCATTGCAGGAGCTTCACCGATTATCTCATCGGTGTCAGTGTAGGACTCATTGCCAAAATCCCCCGAACGGTCCTGGGCGTGCGCAAGGGCTCGCCGAGTCATGGCGACTGCTTCATCGATATCGAAAGGTTTTGGAAGGTATTCGAACGCGCCGCGGCTATAGGATGCCACCGCACTTTCCAGGTCCGAATGCGCTGTCATGATGATTACCGGCAACTCTGGATGTTTCTCTTGAATGGTGGAGAGCAATTCCAGACCATCGATACCAGGCATACGAATGTCACTGATGATGGCATCAGGCGACTCTTCAGTCAGGCGACTGAGCAACTCATCGCCACTCTCGAAGCACTTGGTTGCCAGTCCATTCTTGCTGAGGGATTTTTCCAGAACCCAACGAATCGACCGATCATCATCCAATATCCAGACTGAATTACTTGAACTCATTCTTGCACCTTCTTTAGCTGCCTGCATTGAGTTAATTCCCTTTTACTCTGCGACTTCCAGAGGTAGCACCACTGAAAAAATCGTTTTTCCGGCCTTGCTCTTGCACTCGATCAAGCCCTTATGTTGACTGAGGATGGAGTGGGTAATGGGCAATCCGAGACCAGTGCCATCGGCACGGCCAGAAATCATGGGATAAAAAATCGTGCTTAACATGTGCGGCGGCACTCCAGGCCCGTTGTCGGCGATATCTACCTTCACAGCAAGGCGGTGGAACTGCTCACCTATCGTGGCATTNCGAATTACGCGCGNGCGCAGCAAAATTTCGCCATTCTCAACANGCTCTTTCGCATTGTTGATTGACTGCATTGCGTTCCNAACNAGGTTNAGCATGGCTTGAANAAGATGNTCACCGTCAGCGGGAATCANTGGGATGCTGGGATCGTAGTCGGTCTGGANNNTNATCNTGGCNCTGGCCGGNTCNGCCNCTGCGAGATTTNTCACTCTTTCNAGCACTTCGTGAATNTTGGTCTNGGNAAANTCCANTGGGTGGCGAGCNCCGATCAGGCGATCCACAAGATTGTGCAAACGATCGGCCTCTTCGATGATGACATTGGTGTAGTCATGTAACTCGGGGCTTTCAATTTCACTGGCCAGTAGCTGTGCCGCACCACGAATGCCGCCTAGGGGATTCTTGATCTCATGAGCAAGGCCCCGCACCAATTCCCGAGTGGTAGCACGCGCGCTGCTGAGTAATTCCTCCTGATTAATGCGTTGGGAGTGCTCCAAAGAACTCAGCTCCAGCAGGGCAGACAGTTCGCCCTCCTCCTCAAATGGGTTAATGGTGTAGTCAACTAGGATGGAGCGTTCATGCTTTAAATGGAGCTCGGTCATTCGTTTGGTGATACTAATGTTTTTTTCCAAAGCAATGCGTATGTCCTGGATGTCCTCCTCCGCATCCAGGAGCAGATCGCCGATAAACTGATTGTTGGCTTTGGTGTCGCTGACGGCCAGCAAATGCTCTGCCTCCATGTTGATGTACGTGAGCCTCAATTCGCTGTCTAGCAGCACAACGCCGGTTTTGAGGTTATCCAGCAAGCGTTTATGTACATTGTCCAGTGTCACGGTGGAGTAATCGGTGCTCTATAAGATGGGTAAAAACTGCTAGTCAGGGATCCACTTCGAATGACATGCAATAAACTGACCACAATAAGATCTTTCGAGTTGAGCCGAAAGTGCCTGTTTTTGCGGTCTTGATGCCTCCACCACCGGTACCCCGAGGCCATATTGATCCAGTATTGCACATCATGCACTAATTTAGTGCGCTACTTTGCTAGGATATAGAGATTTAGATGCGCGTGTAGGCCGAGGAAGCTGCCGAGGGAGGGTTTTGTCGCATTCTGGTGCCAGCTCGTGGCACAAAAAAGCCCCGATCGCCGCAGGCGACCGGGGCTCGCTAAGACCGGGTATCACCCTAAGAGGCCAGGCCTTCTTTTGTAGTTTTGATGATTGCCGCTGCAACCTTATACGGGTCAGCGTTAGACGCAGTTCGGCGGTCTTCAAGTCGGCCTTTCCAGCCGTCTTCAACCGTACCGATTGGAATGCGGATCGAGGCGCCACGGTCAGAAACGCCGTAGCTGAACTGGTCGATGGACTGCGTTTCGTGCAGTCCAGTCAAGCGCTGGTCGTTGTTAGCCCCATATACGCTGATGTGACGCTCAATATTCTTGCCGAATTCTTCGCAAATCTTGGTAAAAATAGCTTCATCACCAACTTCGCGCATTACTGCATTGGAGAAGTTCGCATGCATGCCGGAGCCGTTCCAATCCAGGTCCTTGCCCAGTGGCTTGGGTTCCCAGTTAATGGCCAGGCCGTATCTCTCAGCAGTTCGCTCTAACAGGTAGCGCGCCACCCAGGTTTCGTCGCCTGCGCGCTTGGCGCCTTTGGCGAACACCTGGAATTCCCATTGGCCTGCTGCGACTTCCGCATTAATGCCTTCCAGGTTGATGCCAGCCTCAAGGCAAAGGTCCATATGGTCCTCAATAACCTCGCGGCCATGGGCGTTAAGGGCACCCACAGAGCAATAGTAAGGCCCCTGTGGCCCGGGGTAGCCGTTGGCAGGGAAGCCCGGGGGTGCATTGGTCTTCACATCCCACAGGAAGTATTCCTGCTCAAATCCAAACCAGAAATCATCATCATCGTCGTCGATGGTCGCACGTCCATTGGACTCATGCGGGGTGCCGTCGGCGTTAAGTACCTCGGTCATGACCAGGTAGGCACTGGCACGATCAGGATCAGGGTAAACCGCCACTGGCTTCAATAGACAGTCAGAGTCATCGCCTGTCGCTTGCAGAGTGGAGCTTCCGTCGAATGACCACATTGGGCACTCTTCGAGGGTGCCGCCGAAGTCGGATTCAACACGGGTCTTGCTGCGCAGACTCTGACTTGGCTGATATCCATCCAGCCAGATATATTCCAATTTTGATTTCATATTTCATCTTTCTCCTAATCGATTTCGACTATGTAATTATTGGCAGTTGAGTTCTGTAGGGCGCGGACTGCCTTGGTCTAGAGTTTTCATTACCAAGGGTGCCATTGCCGCAGTGTGGTGGCCTGACCTACTGAACTCTCAGTTCCAAACCAGTCCCAAGACATTCGAGTTCCGGACAAGAGAGCAAGCATACGCTATTAGTGCCCGTTTGTGGGCATCGACAGACCTGACTTGTTAACATCCAATTGAGCAAAATGTATGCCACCAAGTGGTCGGCTGAACCCCACGTGCTGTGGGACCTGTGCTACCAATTAAGAATTAAAACGCACTAATAAAGTGCGAATATAAACAAAACGCACATAATTAGTGCGCTATTAGGAGTAGTCTGGCAGGATTGAGTGATTCGTTCTGAGGCGCTCATTTGGCGGCAGGAGTGGCCGTGCCAGTTGTTTTCTCACCATGCTGTTTCTCGTAAAACTCTTTCCTGAAATAACCATCAAGAGCCGCCCGGTTCGCAAACGGCTGGTGCGTCTGCTTCGCAAAAACCTCAAGATGGTACTAAAGCAGATCGACGCAGGGGTCGTGGTAATTGGTGAATGGGATTGCCTGGAAATAGAAACATCATCTCTGGACGAAGCCCAGCAGCGTAGGCTGGTTGAAAGCATCGCAAATACCCCTGGGATTAGCCTGTTCCTGGAGGTTGATCGATATGTGCTGCCCGACATGGAAGGCATTCTTGCGCTCGCGGACCGCTACTACGGTGCCAGGTTGCCGAGTCATTCTTTCGCTGTGCGCTGCAAACGAATGGGTAAGCAGGAATTCGAGTCGGTGGACGTTGAACGAGTTATTGGTTCTGGCCTAAACCTCAAATACGAATCTGCCTCTGTGAAATTGAAAAATCCTGATGTCACGGTGGAAATGGAGATCAGGGAAGACCAGCTATACATGGTGAAGCAACACCATGCCGGCCTTGGGGGCTATCCTCTCGGCGGTCAGGAAGCCGTACTCTCTCTCATTTCAGGCGGCTTCGATTCGGCGGTGTCGAGTTTTCACGCCATTAAGCGAGGGCTCTTAACACATTACTGTTTCTTTAACTTGGGTNNTAAAGCCCATGAATTGGCGGTCAAAGAGGCAGCCCTCTATCTGTGGATGAAATACCACGCNTCCCATCGCGTNAAATTTGTAAGTGTTCCCTTTGAAGGTGTGGTGGAGGAGATCCTGGGGCAGGTCGATGACTCCCAGNTGGGGGTTGTGCTAAAGCGCATGATGCTNAGGGCAGCGAATGNGGTGGCTGCGCGCTTAAACGTTAAGGCACTGGTTACCGGAGAAAGNGTTTCTCAGGNATNNAGTCAGACTCTTGCTAACCTCAACGTGATTGATGATGTATCCGAGCTGTTGGTGCTGAGGCCGCTTTGTACTACCGATAAGCAAACCATCATCGATATCGCGAGATCCATTGGTACTGAAGAATTCTCGAAACATATTCCCGAGTTCTGTGCGGTGATCTCCAATNATCCCACCACTAAGGCCAAACCCCAGCGCATAGAAGACGAAGAGGCCCGGTTTGATTTCAGCAAGCTTGATGCCGCTATCGCATCTGCTCGGTTCCAGCTCATTACCGAAGTTGTCGAGGANCTGGGTAGTGGTTCGGCTGAATTGAAAGNNGCTGCAGCGCCGGATGCCGGTCAAGTCGTCATNGANATTCGACACCCCAGCGAAATTGAGCTGAGCCCCATGCCCGATTTGGCAGATGCGCCAGAAGTGCTNNAAATTCCGTTTTACCAGCTTCGCGCACATTTCGAACATCTCGATCCTGACACGCAATACCTGCTTTACTGTGATCAGGNCATGATGAGCCGCCTGCATGCGGCTCACCTTGATGGCGAGGGTTTTGTAAATGTTGCAGTGCTGGATCTTCGTGTTTAGCCCGAGGCGTCAGTATCAGCTGCGCGCTGATTTTTGNNGGCTGCCCTTAAACAGAATTGGCGGAATCCGGGCCCACTCGTGTATACTCGCCGCGCCTCCGCGTGAGCNGGCTCAATTAAATTCACTTTCCAGTAAAGGCTTAGTCTCATCCCNGCCCTGGGGTGNGNCCCTTCTTATGTCTGAATTACTTCGTAACATCGCAATTATTGCTCACGTNGACCATGGTAANACCACNCTGGTGGACAAGCTGTTGCAGCAGTCTGGNACCCTCGAATCTCGCGGCGAAAAAATCGAGCGTGTGATGGACTCAAATGACCAGGAAAAAGAGCGCGGCATTACCATCCTCGCTAAAAATACTGCGATT
>NYWC01000030.1 GCA_002684935.1 Gammaproteobacteria bacterium | reverse complement strand
ATCTTTTGCATGTTTGGCGTTGACCGCAGTCATTCCGACGAATCGGGTGAGGAGAAGAAGCCACTGTTGGAAGATATTGCGCTAGGATTTAGCTACATCCGCAGCAATAGGCCTGTGTTAATCTGCCTGCTGTTCGGCTTGTTGCCTATGTTTCTTGCAATGCCGTTCCAGAACATTCTGGTCATGCTGGCGGAACAGGCCTGGAATACAGGAGAGGGTGGTGTCGGTACGCTCATGGCTACCGGTGGCGTTGGTGGGGTTGTGGGCGCAATCTGGGTAGTCAAGCGAGGCGATGATGCGGGCCGAATGAAATTGATGTTAGGCAGCACCATTGCTTTTGGAATTTGTCTCGCCGTGTTTGTGTTAACCCCGGTATTTGCCTTCGCATTGTTGCCGCTGCTGGCAGCTAACGTTTTTGCCAACGCCAGCCAGACGGTAAACAATGCAGCAATCCAGCTGCTGGTTGAGGACAAGATGCGTGGTCGCATGAGCAGTTTCATGATGCTGTCTTTTGGCCTGACGCCAATTGGCGTGTTTCCGATGGCAATAGCTGCGGACAACTACGGTGCGGTTAGCGCCATACTCGGTGCTTCAGTGCTGCTAATCGCAGCCACGGTCGCGTTTTACCTGGCGAGCAAAACGCTAAGAGCGCTAGACCACTCGGTCTCCGCGGCCATGGCGGCGCGAGTCGAAGGCTAATCACCGGCGAGCTTGACCCTGTTTGCAACTTCCCGGCGCGAGCCAGCATGCTCCTCATATCCCGTATTTTTTCCCGCCATCTTGCAAGCGCGCAATGCTTCCTTATCAGGCCAGCGCTCGTTCAAGATCAATCAGATACCGTAGATAACTATTGACTCGTTTTCGATCAAGCTGATGTGGCAGGGTGACGTAGAGGCTATCTTGCCCTGATCACGCCTTGCCTAAAGCACGCATTGCCAACTCTGCCCTCCAACGGCGAAGTCAGTGGCTATCTGAGTCAGGGTAGATACTCCATAGGAATTGGCGACTGCGGAGACTCAGCCTGTCAATAAATAGAAACAACGGACCAGCGCGAGCCATCGAACATGAGCTAAAAAGAATTGATGCCGCGGGCGAAAGCCTGCGGGTCAGATGCTTCCCGCCGTGGCGCATAGGTAGAGCAGACATGGGCGATATTGCCAAAGCGTTCGCTCCGTCGATGAATCTCAATCTCGAAGAACCCGCCGGCTTGCAGACTGGCGTCTGAACGTTCATTCTGGCTGGCAGGGGTCATATCTGTGCGGCCAAATTTGCCATCTTGTCCGCGGCCAAAAAAGCTCAGGGTTGCTCTTTCGGCAAACAGGTTGCGGAAACGGTCCCAGTCTCGCTTCTCTCCTGCCGCACCTGAGATGGCAACATAGGTTGCGGTGAGAATTGCGCCGATTGATCGGGTATCAACTGCTCCAGCGGATTGAGCCAAGCTGCCGGCCCAGCCGTGCAGCAGCAAACAGATTGTTAGAATGCTTCGGCAGCAGGGTCTACGTTTCATGTTGACCTCAGAGTTAAGTTTCCTGATTGATAGTGGGACACATGGGTTGCCAGCTGCATTCAAGTTTTTTGTGTCCGGATTCGAATTGCAGTGGATCAGCGACCACTAGAGTAGTCACGACAAGAAATGAATCATAAGAAGCTTTGACTTTATTGGCTTCGACTAATACCTTAAACCGAAACTATCTTCAAAACTAAGTTAGCAGCTAATCTTATCTCTAGGACTAAACGATGTCTGAAGCACTAAGCCCGCAACATGCGCCCTATGCAGTAGAATGCGAACAGGGAAAAACCTATTACTGGTGTTCCTGTGGCATAAGCAAGAATCAACCTTACTGTGACGGATCTCACCGTGAAACTGATTTCACGCCGGTGGCTTTCGAGGCTGAGGAAACCAAAAAAATGTTTCTTTGTGGTTGCAAAAAAACCACCAACACACCTTTTTGCGACGGTTCACATAACAAATAGGCAGCATAAGGCCTTGCAATAAGGCTTAGCCAATCTTGACCGACAATAAACGGGGCTGCTTGATGATGTGATTGTATATGCGCAGCTTCTTTCGCCCCAATCGTCCATGTAGGTTCCCGCTGTCCCCTTAATCCTAGCCGTAGGATTTCCATATTTACAATCCTGACATCTGATTTTGACTTAGTCTTACTCCAGTAAAGCGACATCTCTTGACACCATTTTTGACCATTTGATTTTGCGTTGCACAGAAGTGGTGCGCAGAAAGTTACTGAAAATGGAATGAAGGCGGAGTCAATAGACACGAGCATCGATTGGTTATAGTGTTAAAAACTGGAATCCTTGTTTATTGCTTTGAACTACTTACGGAGAACCTTATATGTTCAATTGGTCTCAAAAACGAAACGGAGCATTGCTACTGTGTGTTGCTGGCTTAACTGCATGCTCAGGCGAGCCTGATGCCGATCGCGCATTGGCAGAAAATCTCGAGACGGCGGAAAGCATGATTGATGCATTTTATTCGTTTGACCGAAATATTTTGCAGCCAATTCTTAGTGAGGCAGGCGACGCAGAGGGCCGCATATTGGGTTATCAGGCTTGGGCAGAAGGGGGCAATTATATTGTCATGGAAAGGGCCGCGTGTGTTAGGGAATCGGAGGCCACAATTAGTTGCTCTATCACGGTACAGGATGATCCAGTCGTGGCGCTGGAAACTGGGTTTAACGTTACAGATACTTTTCATCTCACATTTGACGGCGCCACCATCGTAGATGTGAGCACCAGTTCCAATGATCAGCCCATTTACTACCAGGCCAGAGAATGGGTTGAGGAGAACCTGCCCGAGGTGATGGAAGGCCCCTGCAAACGAACCGATGGCTTGCGCGACACCCCAGGGGACTGCGCCAGGGCGATGACCGATGGATATCGACAGTTCTTGGAGGCTAGGAGGGCAGAGGAGGCCGCCGGTGCGGCTTTTATCCCAGCAGAATTCAAGCCGCCGGTTCTGGTAGAGATGGAAGGCTTTAAGATTATGCCGCTGGGACCTGAATTGGTTGATGTAGATTACGCAGCCTATATGTCATCGATCGAGCATCTGCAGCAGAGCTTTACGCGCAGCACGGGTTGGCCTCACGCCGAACTTGATGCCGAAGATGCTATGCGGGATATGCTCAACGAAGAAGGTCGATTCGAAAGACGTGAGTCGTTCGCCTATGCCGTCCTCACGCCGGACGGCGCACGCGAGCGCGGCTGTATTTATGTCAGACCAAGCAGTAAGTCGGGCTATGATGCTGAGGTCGCACTTTGGGTTACTCAGGCTGAGTTTGATGCTGGTTTCGATGCAGAGCTTTATACATGGGCATTACAGTGGATTGAAGAAAGCTGGCCCTTCGAGCAAGTTGCGTATCCAGGCCGAGCGATCGCATGGTCGGAATGGGGTGCGTTATAGCCACGAGTTTTAATCAACTCCACAACAGCACGTCATAACCATCGNNTCATCTGAACATCTGGCTGACCATTGGNCGTGCTAAGGTCTCACAGACTTTTTAATCTTTCATCCGAGTAAAAAGATAGCGCGAGTTGTTCCTTGATTGACAGCGGCACCGCTTTTCCAGCACCAATCTGGCCTACTTCTTCGTCACCACAATAGGTGCCGAAGATGCGATCCCAAAGGATAATCCTGCAGCCATAGTTCGAATCAGCCTGTTTACGTTCATGGGCGTGATGGACGTGATGCTGCTGCGCCGTGGCGAAAATCCAGTCATACACCGGCATGGATTTCAGAGGTAAATTAGAGTGGTTGAGAACCCCATTCCATATATTGAAAGCGCCAGCAACTGCCATCACCTCATTGCTGGCGCCGAGCAATGCCAGCGCAATGGGTGTACCCAACATCAGGGAAGCATATTCAAGGGGGTGGGTGCGATCACCGCGCATACAGCCCATTTTGGTAATGTGATGGTGAGTTGCGTGCATGCGCCACCAGAACAGCGACTCGTGCTGCACCCGATGAAGCCAGTAGTAAATAAAGCTGGAGATTAGTGACACCAGCAGGGCGCCGCCGAGAATACCAATCACGGATGTGGGGGACAGGCTGANATGCAAAGGCGCCAAGTCGCGAACCGCCTTAAATCCCGCAGAAATCGGGGTTTCATAGGAGTCACTGTATAACGGCACCCAGAGAAAACCGGCGAAAGCTAACCAGAATGCATCTTCGGCCATCTCCTTTGGTTCCAGCAACCAGTCTTCGCGCTTGGTCCAGATACGTTCGGCAAAAATACACAGAGGGATCGGCAGGACTATCATTATTGCGCTAAACAGCTCGCGATAGATCCAGTTACTAGCGACCATGTTTGCCACCAGAATCATGAATCCAACAACGAGAATAGGCTGGGGGCATGCCCAAAGGAAATCTTTCAGGGTCCATGATTTTGCGGAATCCGTTGTCTTTGTGCTACGGGTATCGCTTGTGCTCACTGCGATATCGCTCATTTTCCATCGCTCCTGTTTTCTGGCGTGAATGCTGCAAGGTCAATGCAGGTAAGACTCTCAAATAACTGCAAGATCCCAGCCACTTTTATTTTGACTTGGGCCTCACAAAAACAGTGCAACCAGCAGCGCAAGCACTGAATGGCACCTTGGCAAACGGCCCAGTTTTCAATTGCTTAGAAATTGAAGGGGGGATTCTTGCACCAGCTAAAGACAGCACTCTTCATGGTGCACCAAAATAGAACAAAAGCTGCCAATAGAAAAAGCCCTGTTTTACACCGCGCGAGCCCTAAAACTGTGCAGTATAGGGAGATAGCTATGTCTGGCCTATGTCTTGCATATTCACATTTAACAGGTCGAACCAAGGGAAATTGCTTGGCCCCGGAGTAGTCAATCGAGTTCGGTTTTTAGAATGTCAGAGCTGTCCCGACGGGAATCAACAGGAACTTACAGGATCTTATTATGCAACGCTTTAATCTAACTTCTAGAGTAACTGCCTTTGTTTTTTTGGCGCTGAGTCTCGCGTCGCCCAGTCAAGCTGCTGCTGAGACACTTTTCATCGGCTACAGCGATTGGCCAGGATGGGTAGCCTGGGAAGTGGCAGTTGAGAAAGGCTGGTTTGCCGAAGCTGGAGTTGATGTCCAGTTCGAATGGTTCGATTATGCGGCGTCCATGGAAGCTTTCGCAGCAAGTCAGCTTGATGCAGTTACTATGACTAACGGCGATGCCCTCGTCACTGGCTCAACCGGCGCCCAGAGCGTGATGGTCATCATTGGTGATTACAGTAACGGCAATGACATGGTTGTTGCTGCGCCCGGTATCAAGTCAGTCTCAGAACTCAAGGGCAAGAGAATCGGTGTCGAGATCGGATTCGTTGGCCATCTTTTGCTGTTGGATGCTTTGGAAAGTGTAGGCCTCACTGAGACAGATGTAGAGCTTGTGAACGTACCGACCAATGAGACGCCACAGGTGCTTGCTTCCGGGGATGTTGATGCTATCGTCGCCTGGCAACCCAATTCGGGTCAAAGCCTTTCACGTGTTCCTGGCTCTACTGCAGTATATACCTCGGGCGACCAACCGGGCTTGATTTACGATGTGCTGGCAGTCTCTCCCAGAAGTCTGTATGCCAATCGAGAGGAATGGTCTAAGGTTGTTGATGTTTGGTACCGGGTGGTGGATTACATTCTTGACCCTGCCACCGTAGATGATGCGCTTTCCATTATGTCAGCTCGAGTTGGCCTGTCCTCTGAAGAGTATGAACCGCTGCTGGCCGGCACCAGACTGTTGCGCCGGGGAGAGGCGGGAGCTCTCTACGAGGAAACCGAGGGTTTTGATTCCTTGCACGGTTCAACCAACATATCGAATGACTTCAACCTCAGGTATGAGGTCTATAGAGACTCGCAAGACCTGGAAGCCTACATAGACAGCAGTTTTACTGTAGGGAAGTAGCAGGTTTCTAGCGTAAGGCTAATCAGATGACTTCAGCACCCTGGCTGTCTCCGCGTATTGCTTTGTCGCAACAGCGGGAGCGANTCCTCTCGCTACTTTCATTCTTGCTGCCGCTCTTGATTTGGGCGGCTGTCAGCTACACCCCGTTTATCTGGCATCCAAACATGGAGATCACCGAACCCGGTTCGGTGAACTACTTCCAGGAAGGCATGCAGATTGAAACGNACATCTTCCNGGAGGAATACGACACCCAACTGGAGGCCGGCGGCAAGCTGCCGCAAGGCTTCAGGGCCAATCCGGTTTATCTGCCGGCGCCCCACGAGGTCGCANTTGCTNTCTATTCTTCGTTCACTACGGAACCACGCAGACGCAGTGAGCAGTGGCTACACGAGAGCCTCTGGCACAGCATTCAGATTATTTTCTGGGGTTTTACGTTGTCGTCGATTCTCGGCGTACCACTTGGAATTCTAAGCGGCACATTCGCAGCAGTGTCCAGGCTTCATGAACCCTTCATCGAATTTTTCCGCTACCTGCCTGCGCCGGCATTTGGTGCGCTGGCTGTGGCAATACTCGGAATTTACGACGGGCCGAAGATTGCGATCATATTTATAGGCACGTTTTTTCAGCAGGTGCTGGTGATTTCGAATACAACGCGCAAGTTGGATATTGCCTTACTCGAAGCAGCATTGACCCTGGGCGCGAACCGACGACAGTTGCTGTTCAAGGTGGTGATCCCAGGCGTTCTCCCGCAGCTTTACAAGGATCAGAGAATTTTGCTGGGTTGGGCCTGGACCTATTTAATTGTTGCAGAATTAATCGGCACTAGCTCAGGCATTACCTGGTTTATTACCCAGCAGGCACGCTACCAGAACTTTGACAATGTTTTTGCNGCCATAATGATGATTGGCATTATCGGATTATTGTCTGATCTACTCCTGGCCAGACTCGGCAAGAGACTGTTCCCCTGGGAACGGTCAAGCAACAAGAGCTAGCGCGAAAGGCAATGTTGTAGAATGACGAAACTAGACTTACCAAATTATAAGGATCAGAGCCATGAAGTTAAGGCACGCTTCGATGATTTGAAGCAGCGTGACGTGATCCTTGATGTCAAACACCTTGGCAAAATTTTCGATTCAGCCAAGGGCCCAGTGACTGCATTGGAAGATATTAACTTGCAGGTTCATCGGCGCGAGTTTGTCACAGTGATTGGCCCATCCGGCTGTGGAAAATCCACCTTGATTCGCACGCTTGCAGGCCTCGAGTCAGCGACGTCCGGTGAGGTGCTGCTGGAAGGTGCTTCTGTAAATGGACCTGGGCCGGACCGCGGCATGGTGTTTCAGGGCTATACCCTGTTTCCCTGGCTAACGGTTAAAAAGAACGTGTTGTTCGGCTTGCGTAACCAAGGCGTGTCAGCAGCTGAAGCTGAAAGCGAGGCGCTGGAATGGATTAATCTGGTGGGTCTTGAGGAATTCGGGGAAGTTTATCCAGATCAGCTATCNGGGGGTATGAAGCAGCGCGTTGCGATTGCCAGGGCCTTGGCCGCCAAGCCCAGGATTCTGCTGATGGACGAGCCGTTTGGCGCTCTCGATGCGCAAACCCGTTCCAAAATGCAGGCCTACCTCTTGGAGATCTGGAAGCACATTGATATCACCATTTTGTTTATTACTCACGATCTGGATGAGGCGATTTATCTTGCTGATCGTATTCTGGTGCTTGATGCACATCCGGGCCGAGTCAGCGAGCTAATCGAAGTGCCAGTGTCCCGTCCAAGAACCCAAGATCAGCTATTGCAGCCAGAATTCCTAGCAGCGCGGCAACGACTTGATGAATTGATCCACCCACCAGAGCCGGGTGAAGAAGAGGCGGGCAAGCTAAACATGTTGCGATTTGCTAAGGTGGGAGAGGAAGTGCAGTCACAAAATTAAGCCTCAGCATTGTGTATTGTTTANAGGGCGGCGCGATAGAACTACAGAAACTGGAGGTGACATCTCCACAGAGAGCGAAGAACGAGTACGATAAAGCACAAAAAAGTATTACCTAGAATGGTCAACTAGGGTTCCGGCGCAGTGATTGCTATTAGTAATTTGGTGCGCGACTGGTCCGAGAGTTGACGACCTCAATTGACGCGTTCCAGTGTTGATGGGTTACACGGCGGGACAAAAGCCCGGGAGGAAATGTAGCTGAGTTTATTAGCGCTGCTATTGAGACTGTGTAATTAAGAGGAGGCCGCTATGGCTGAAATATTCCCTGATGATGAAATGATGTATGAGGATCGTATTGAAGGTGGTGCTCATTGGTCGCTCATGATGCGACGTGGCGCCGTGCTTCGACTNACCGATCTGGAGGGCGGCGCCAATGTTGGCATGCTGTTTTATAATCCGCAGGAAAAGCTGGAGCGCTACAACGCGCCAGATACTTTAAAAGGCCAGCACACCTTTAAGCTGACCCGAGGCCACTGCCTGTACTCAGATATGGGTCGTATCTTTTGTTCCATCACTGCAGATTCGCTGGGCTGGCACGACAGTGTGGGAGGTAACCTAAGTGACCGCAAGCTACATGAAAAGTACTCGGTGCAGACCTACCAGGAAGCGCGTAACGACTGGACCCTAAGCGGCGAGCATTGCTTCAGGGTCGAGCTGGCGAAGTATGGCCTCGGCCCTAGAGACCTTGCCGCTAACCTGAACCTGTTTAGCAAGGTCGCTACCGATGAGGTGGGCAATATGCGGTTTGTGTCTGACCACAGTCCAGCGGGTGCCACGGTGGATCTGCGCTTTGAGATGGATACCCTGGTGATTCTCCACACTTGTCCACATCCCATGAATCCAGCCGTTGATTATCCGCGCTGCCCGATTTCCTATCAGATTCGTAAGGCCGAGCCAGTAGCGGATGAAGATCTGTGCATGAACTCTCGTCCGGAAAACAAGCGCGGCTTTCAGAATAACGCCATCTATCACCTGACTGGAGGCTACCGATGATCGTTGCAAGTAATCTCAGAGCCGAGCAGGCAAGCTTCCGTAAAGTCGTTCCCGCCGGTGACTATTGGATGGAGCCACTAAAGCTGGGGCAGACCCTGCGCATACTGGATTTGGAGGGTAATCAGGCCGCTGATACCCTGTTCTTTAGCCTGGCAGACCCGACCGAACGCTACTCTGCCATGGATACTATCCGCGAGCAGGGCAACTTGTATTTAACTGCTGGAACTACCCTGGTCTCTAATTTTGGCAATCCCCTGCTCGACATTGTGGCTGATACCTGTGGACGGCACGATACGCTGGGAGGTGCCTGTGCCGGAGAATCCAATACGATTCGCTACGCGCTTGAGAAAAAACATATGCATTCCTGTCGCGACAGCTGGATGCTCGCGGTAAGCCAGCGCGAAGAGTTTGGCATGAGCAAACGGGACATCACCCACAACATCAATTTCTTCATGAACGTGCCGGTAACGCCAGAAGGCGGCCTAACCTTTGAAGATGGCATCTCCGATGCGGGTAAATATGTTGAGTTGACGGCCAGAATGGATGTGATCGTGTTGATCAGTAATTGCCCGCAGCTGAATAACCCCTGCAACGCATATAACCCAACCCCGATTGAAGTGCTGATTTGGGACGAGTGAGTAGTCATGTCCCAGTCTTCAGAAAAAATTAGCAGTGTATTGATTGCGAATCGCGGCGCCATCGCGGTTCGTATAACGCGCACCTTGAAAAAAATGGGCATCACCGCCGTCGCGGTCTATGCCGAAGCTGATCGGGAATCGCTTCACGTTAGAGTTGCAGATCAGGCTTTTTCCCTNGNCGCAGGGACTGCCCGGGATACCTATCTGNATCAGGATAAAATCCTCGAGATTGCCAGGCAGTGCGGTGCTGATGCGATCCATCCCGGCTATGGGTTCCTCAGTGAAAACACCAGCTTTGTAGCGCGCTGCACTGAGCATGGCCTGAAATTCCTCGGGCCGACGGCAGAGCAAATTCAGGCCTTCGGTCTCAAGCACCGCGCCCGCGAACTGGCGGAAGCCCAGCAGGTACCGCTACTGCCGGGAACCGGTGTCCTGANCGGTCAGGAACAGGCACTGGCGCAAGCCGAGCAGATTGGTTATCCGGTCATATTGAAGAGTACGGCGGGTGGCGGTGGCATCGGTATGCAGCTTTGCGCCAGCGCTGACCAACTCAGCAAAGTCTACGACTCGGTGGCGCAATTGAGCGCCAATAACTTCTCCAACGCTGATTTGTTCCTAGAAAAATTTGTTGAGAACGCCCGTCATATCGAGGTCCAGGTGTTTGGTGATGGCGAGGGCAGTGCTGTTGTGCTGGGCGAACGCGATTGTTCCGCCCAGCGGCGCAACCAAAAGGTCATTGAGGAAACCCCAGCCCCCAACCTGACTGACAGCGTGCGCAAGGAGTTGGGGGAGGTGGCTTCCAGGCTGCTCTGCGCTGTCAATTATCGCAGTGCTGGTACCGTCGAATTCATTTTTGATGCCGACTCAGAAAAATTTTATTTCCTCGAGGTGAATACCCGCCTACAGGTAGAACATGGGGTCACCGAAGAGATCTATGGTGTCGACATTGTTGAATGGATGATCCGGCTGGCCGAGGGAAAGTTAACGAAGCTGGAGAGCCTGGGTCAGTCTGTGAAATCCCAGGGACATGCCGTGCAGGCGCGGGTCTACGCTGAAGACCCCTACAAGAATTTCCAACCCAGTGCAGGGCTGTTATCAGAAGTCATTTTTCCCGAACCAGGAAAGCGCTCGCTGCGCGTCGATCATTGGATCGAGTCTGGTATTGAGGTTAGCCCTTTTTATGACCCCATGCTGGCCAAAATGATTGTGCATGCAGACACACGGGATCAGGCGCTGACAGATTTGCAGCAGAGTCTCTCGGAAACCGGTATCTATGGTGTTGAAACTAATCTTGATTACCTGCAAACGCTGCTTGATTCCGAACCGCTGCGAACCGGAAAATATTTTACAAGTACGCTGGCGCAGTTAGAGTTTGAAAAACATGCGCTGGAAGTAGTGACACCCGGTACCATGACTACAGTGCAGGACTACCCAGGAAGAACCGGTTATTGGGACGTTGGTGTGCCGCCATCGGGGCCGTTCGATAGCAGAAGCTTTCGCATCGGTAATCAAATGCTGGGCAACCCAGAGTCGGCGGCAGGGCTGGAAATGACCTTGAATGGGCCGACTATGCGATTTCTGACTGACACCAGGATTGTGCTGACNGGGGCAGAGATGACTGCTCAGCTGGATGGCTCAGCACTGCCCTTTTGGTCCGTCATCGATGTTGAGAAGGGTCAGGAACTTGTCATCGGGAAAATTAAGGATGCCGGGGCACGGGCTTATCTGTTGGTGCAGGACGGCATACAGTGCCCGGACTATCTGGATGCCAAAGCGACTTTCACATTGGGGCAATTCGGTGGTCACGCAGGCAGAGCTCTGCGGACTGGGGATATTCTCCACCTGAGTACCCAGGACCATGTGGCTGAAACCGGCAGCAAAGCGTTGCCTGCTGAGTTGCTGCCACAGATTGGCGGCCGATGGGAATTGCACGTGATTACTGGTCCACAGGGAGCACCGGATTTTTTTAGTGCGGAATATATCGAGACCTTTTTCGAGCACGACTGGGTAGTGCACTACAACTCTAGTCGCACTGGCGTGCGACTGATCGGCCCCAAACCAGAGTGGGCGCGCAGAGATGGCGGTGAGGCCGGCATGCATCCTTCGAATATTCATGACAATGCCTATGCCATTGGTACAGTGGACTTCACCGGCGATATGCCGGTGATACTCGGACCAGATGGTCCTTCACTGGGCGGCTTTGTCTGTCCAGCGACAGTGATTACCGCTGACCTGTGGAAGATTGGTCAGCTCGCTGCAGGTGATTCGGTCAGGTTTGTGGCAGTAACCGGGGAGTCTGCAGTAGCGGAACTCAGGCAAAGCCATGATGAAATCAAAAATTTGCATGCAGTGCCCCCCTCGCTTGAGCATACCGACCACTATTTGCCTCGCATAGAGCGATTCCAGTTAGATGGTCTGGAAGTCTGCATTCGTCGCAGCGGCGACAGCTGGATGCTGGTGGAATTTGGCGACATGGTGTTGGATATCGAACTGCGNTTTNTTGCACATCGGCTGATGCTGGCGCTGCAGGATGCTGATATTGCTGGACTGCAGGAGCTAACGCCCGGTATCCGCAGCCTGCAGATACACTTTGATCCCCTGGCAATAGCAGACGAAGTGCTTAGCGCCCGCCTGGCGGAGTTGATCGAACAGTTGGTTGCCTCGGAGGACAGCACCGTACCCTCTAGAATTATTCGCTTACCGCTATCCTGGGATAATGAGCAGTGCAAACTCGCAGTTGAAAAGTATGACCAAGTGGTGCGTAAGGGTGCGCCCTGGTACCCCTCCAATATCGAGTTTATCAGGCGCATCAATGGCCTCGAGTCAACCGAAGACGTCAAGCGCATCGTATTCGATGCGCGTTACCTGGTGATGGGGCTTGGCGATGTCTACCTGGGTGCACCGGTAGCAACGCCAGTTGATCCAAGGCATCGATTGGTGACCACGAAATACAATCCGGCCCGAACCTGGACCGCTGAGAATTCGGTGGGCATTGGCGGTTCCTATCTTTGTATCTATGGCATGGAAGGCCCAGGCGGCTACCAGTTTGTGGGCCGTACCCTGCAGATGTGGAACCGCTATCGCCAGACCAGGGAGTTCACCCAGCCCTGGTTGCTGAGGTTCTTCGACCAGATTGAGTTTTTTCCGGTCGAGAGTGAGGAGTTGATCAGTATTCGCGAGCGTTTTCCCACCGGGGCCTATCCCATCGAAGTCGAGGAGACGACATTCAGTCTTGCCGAGTATAAGGCTTTCCTCAAACAAAATTTCGCNGAGATAGGTCAGTTTAAGAACCAGCAGCAGGCCGCTTTCGATGATGAGCTGGCCGCCTGGAAAAGAGACGGACAATTCCATTTCGAAGAACAGGCTGTCGAGATAGAGACTGAACTCGAAGTGGTTCCTGACGGGGTTGTTGCGGTGGATAGCCCAGTGGCGGGAAGCGTCTGGAAGCTGGAAGTGTCTGAGGGCAGCGAAGTGAGCGAAGGCGAAATTCTGATGGTGCTGGAATCCATGAAAATGGAGATAGAAGTACCTGCCCCCTGTGCGGGGCGAGTAAGCAAGGCATTGAAACCTGCTGGCGCCTCGGTGCAGGCAGGCCTGCCGCTGTTTTTTATAGAGATTGAGAGATGATTCGCGAAAATTTTATCCCACATATAGAGGCNGTTACAGAANGCTATCGCCAGGGCAAATTCACCCCGCGTGNATTGTTCGCCTATTTNNTAGACAAGGCTGATGGCTTNGAAGATCGAAACATTTGGATTACGCGTCTTTCGATGNAGTCTCTCGAGCCTTACCTCGCCCGGCTAGACGCCNGCTCGCCGGAGGAGCTGCCGCTCTATGGAGTGCCTTTTGCGGTAAAGGACAATATCGATATCGCGGGTGTGGAAACCTCAGCAGCCTGCCCCAGGTTTGCTTATGTGGCTCAGGAAACTGCTTTCATCGTGCAGCAGCTATTGGATGCAGGGGCGATACCAATCGGCAAGACCAACATGGATCAATTCGCTACAGGGTTGGTAGGCACTCGCTCGCCTGAACCCTGGGGCCCTTGCGGTAATGCCTTTGATCCCGAAGTGATATCGGGAGGCTCCAGTGCGGGCTCGGCAGTGGCAGTAGCATTGGGCCTGGTGAGCTTTGCTCTGGGAACGGATACCGCGGGATCAGGCAGGGTGCCTGCCATGCTGAATAACATTTATGGACTTAAGCCAAGCCGGGGTGTGTTCAGCATGTCTGGCGTGTTGCCGGCCTGCCGCACACTGGATTGCCCCAGCGTCTTTGCCCTGTGTGTTGCCGATGCGGAAAAAGTTTTCTCTGTTGCCGCTGTCAAAGACCCCGGCGACGCCTACGCACGGACCAATCCTTTCAGCAACAGCTCGCGCTTTTTTGGTCAGCCGCTGGACTCGCCGATTATAGGTGTACCGAGGGCTAGCCAGCTGGAATTTTTTGGTGACAAGTCTGCAGCCGAACTCTTTCANAAAGCCATCGAAGGCTGGAATTCCCTTGGTGCAGAGATCGTCGAAGTTGATATCGAGCCACTGCTGCTCGCTGCAAAACTTTTGTACGAAGGACCCTGGGTTGCCGAGAGATATGTGGCGATCGAATCACTTCTCACTACTCAGCCCGATGCGGTACATGAAGTCGTGCGCGGCATCGTAGAGACAGGCGCAGACAAGAGCGCAGTGGCGGCATTCAAGGCTGAGTATGCGCTGCAGGAATATCGAGCTTATTCGGAGCGGTTGTTTGGGGAAATTGATTTCCTGTTGAGTCCAACCGCCCCGCGGAGCTATCTGATCGCCGAGCTGCTTGAAGACCCGGTCCAGCTCAACTCCAACATGGGCTTTTATACCAATTACATGAACTTGCTGGACCTCTGCGGACTGGCCATACCAGCCGGCTTTATGAACAACGGCATTCCATTCGGCGTTACCCTGGTCGCGCCTCGCTTTAGGGAGGCGAGTCTGTTAAGCCAAGCGCTTGGCTGGGAGCGCAAACAGCAGCTACCTATGGGCGCGAGTGCGGAAACCTATTCTGCCAAATCCACCCCTGTAGCCGTGTCGAATCGAGAGGATTTAGAGGTGGCGGTATGTGGTGCTCACCTCGAAGGTATGCCTCTGAACTGGCAACTATCAGAGCGTGGCGCCAAACTCATTAGTACAACCTGTACCAGTGAAAACTACCGTTTCTATGCGTTACCGGGTGGACCGGTCAAGCGCCCCGGATTGATCCGCGATGAAGAAAACGGNTGCAGCATCCATGTCGAAGTTTGGTCACTGCCGGCAAGTGAATTTGGCAGTTTCGTCGCCGCCATTCCTTTTCCTTTGGGCATTGGTAAGCTCGAACTCGAAGACGGTAGCTGGGTGAGTGGCTTTGTCTGTGAGGGGATGGCAATCGAAGGTGCGGAAGATATTTCTGCGCTGGGTTCCTGGCGGAAGTATATCGCTGACTTGCAGTCCAGGAATTAACTGACCATCGAATAGTGCCGCCAGCAGCAGCCTGAAGTGAGAAGCGAAGGGAGAAGGGGTGGAAGGGAGAAAGGGTGAGCAGGGCTCAGAGTAAAAATACAGTACTGTATTTTACTCTGACCCTTTGTTTTTGGCTGATTCTTTCAGCGTGACAATTAATTAGCCAGGTTAGAGTACTCGGTGCCGTTGATCGGAATCATCAAATGAGCGCCACTTGTCCCAGGACGCATCATCCACGGAGTTCCCTTGCCAGCAAGGGCATTGTCGCGCTGGCGTCCAGTAGGCATCCCGAGTTCTTCGGCGTTAGCATCTGGCACCATAATAACCCACAGATACTGAATGCGGTCCGGAGTGTCGAAGCGGCGATAGATTATAGATCCAAAAGCCATGGGCTCGATGGCGCCAGAGTCCTCTGCAGCCTGCAATGCCGTCTGCAGCGCTTCGCCTTCTAAGCCCTCTGCAGCCAGTTTCGTTGACAGGTCACGCCGTTCCCTGTCCCTGATTGGGTAGCACCAGGTAAAGCCTTCGTCATCGGTAGGGGTACATTCGACGTGGTTGCTTCCTGCTCTCAGGGTAATGCGCTCGCCAGTGTCTTCGTCATAGCGATAGACCGTGGCTTCAGCGCGCAGATCTTCCGGCAGAGGAGAAACGGCTTTGGTGATAGTCTCTTCCATGGATTGAGCGCTTGCCTCGCTGGCCAGCAAGCTACCGGTAAAAAAGGCTGCAAGGATTAGTTTTATTTGGGGCATTGGAATCTCCTGTTTCTCTTCTAGGACCACCATTCTTCTGTCACTATCATATAGGCGACCAGTTTTTAGTGGTCTGGTTATTGGTTTGTTTTTTGGTCCAACTATTATTTTTGCGACTGCGCTTTTTAATGATCTTGCAACCGGCTTGCTATTAGGACGATGCGGGCTTTGGTGATGCTATCAAGACAGCAGTTGAACCAGGAAGGCTTTTGCACGGTAAGGAAAACATTGTTATTGCGCCAGCTTTTTTATGGCGTGACAATTTTGGCGAATTCCCCATCTGCAATCGCCACTGCCAATTCCCGATGCCCACCCACCGAGCGATCACCGACAAAAACCTGGGGCAGGGTAGACTGGCCAGAGCGCTGCGCGAGTTCAGCTCGCAGTGACGGGTTGTTGTCTGCCGCTATTTCTTCAAACTTAAAACCCTGTTCATTCAACAAATTGATTGCAGCCGTACAGAAGCCGCACAAGCTGCGTGTATAGACAGTGATAGATTGCATAATGATTACTACATTCCTGTTTGCGCGAACAACTTAACCCTGAGCCCTTGCCGCTTCTGAATGCAAACGAAGCGGGGTGACAGTCTTGCGGTTCCTGCTGTCGCGCTTCAAGTAAATGCTGGTGAAGTAGAGGTCTGCCCATGCCTCCCTTTAAGCGACTGCGTGAGCTCAGTGCTTCAAACTACCACTCTTCAGTCGCGTACATGAAGCTATAGCCATATTCCTGCGCTCGAGTTGCTGCGAGCACTCCGGCGGCAACGAAGTGACTATTCGGCACAGCATTATCCACCAATTCCTGATAGACATCATCGGATGACACGCTCGTGGAACGCGCGATCATTCCCGCCATGCCCAGCGTTGATAGATTGCATACGGCAAAGTGAACGCCGCGGTTGACCATGTTTTCAATGGTATTGCTGCGGTTGCCGTAAGTTCCCTCGAGCTCAAGTGGATTCACCGTGACCGGGTCACCGTTGCTGTTGCTTACCTGAGTTCGGCCCACGAAAACATCCCCGTACTTCTCCCACATGGCACTGTTGAAACCGTAAGGTGCGGAGGCGTGGCGAAAGCAGACAATCATGCCGTAGTCCTCATCACTGCCACCATATCCCATGGCGTGGCCTCGCATGATATTGGCGGCGAAATTCACCGCTGCAACACCGCCTGGGCCCGTGGAGGAGTCGACGAAGGCGCGGTGCTTCTCGCCCAGTTCCTCCATCCAGCTATCCTCAGGATGTCGTTCGGGCACGAAACCAGAGCCACCTGTGCTGGATTTACTGGCCGCGCTGGCACCCGCTGCCACGGTCGCACCGGCTGCGGCCAGGCCTACATTGGTGAGAAAGTCTCGGCGCTTGGAGGTCTGCTTGTCGCCCATTTTGGATTGCTCCTTGGTTCATGCTTTTATGCGACTAAATATATCAAGAACCGGGTCAAAATGGGCCAGAACTCTTTGATCTGGCTTATTTAAAGTGGAGTTTGTCTCACAAAACTCCTCCGCACCATGCCGCCAAGGCGAAAACCGATGCGGAGCGGCTTCCNGCCAATAGCTCAAGCCGCGCTATTTAAGGGGATGCCTGGCTCGGATGCGGCGCCCCTGTAGTCGACAGCCTTGGTGCTGCGCCGACCATCGCCTGTATTTACTTTTGCTGTGGTGGGGCAGGACAATTATGGCAACCGCGCTTGCTGCTACCAGCANATAGATGGGGCCCCATTTCTGCTGTGGCGGAGTTTTCCTGCTGGAATTATTTGCGGTTTGTCCTGTCATGAATTGATTCAACTCGGCCGGATTTTTTCCCTGAGCCCAGGGTTATCAGATATAAGCATAGTCTATCCCAAGCCAACTTTTGTATTGAACAATCCTGGCATACGCGTTAAATCAAACACGAAAAAAAACGGCGATGATCGCTCATCGCCGTTCTTTTATTACGTTAAAGCCGCTGTCTTAGAACTGCCACAGCAACCTTGCGTACCAGCGGCGACCACGGGCGTCAAAAACAGAGGCGTTGTATGACCCACGTCTGTATAGCGGGATATCCGCATCGGTCGCATCGATAATACCCAAAGTGAATACTGAGGAACCCCAAGAGGCGTTATCCCAGTCGTGCGTGTAGTTATATTGCACGTCCCACGTGTTATAGCTGTCCACCTTTGCTCTCGCGTAGTCTATGTTGACCTGGCGGGNATTAGGGTTGGCTATGTAATCGGCATGACCCAGGACCTCGAACGATCCAGTGTGTCGGTTGAAGACGGTTAGGCGATGGTTGTCNTTGTTCCAGCTCAAGGACAGATTCGCCCGATTGTCAGGAACCTCTCGAACAATATTTTGCTCGCCATCCACGCCAGCTGCGTCNAATCGCCCNGTCTCCTGTAGACCAAGCTCTAGACCNGGAACATCTTTAACCAAGTACTCGTCGATGTGAGTATAGTCAGCTGACAGCCTAAAGTTACCGAAGTCAGTGCTCCAAGTATAGCCAAGACTCAGGTCGATACCCTGAACCTCGATGTTTCCTGCGTTCACTGCTGGCAGNACAATCGTAGTAAGCCCACCGTTAACGTCGTACAGCGATCGCTGAATGCCGTCCACTACATAAGCTTCGGGGTTGACCACGCAGTTGAGACGCTCTTCCGAGTCTACCCCGTACTGAGAGGCCAGGGCATCTGGGTCACATGCGACAATGTTCCCATCGGGCCCCCTGGAATCAAGGGGTTGAGTGTCGTTAAGAATGTAGTTTGATTTATCGCCAACCACTGAATTGAACTTATCTATCTCAGGGTTAAGCGCCGCCCTCGGGATTAACGGTAGCACTCGGTTACTGACCTCGAATCTCCAAACATCAGCACCGATGCTCGCACCCTCAAGAGCGCCACTTGGAGTCCACTGAAAGCCCAGGTTGTAGGTGTCAGCAGTCTCGTTGCCAAGATTGGGATTAGGCGCACCTGTCGTGTACGAGCTATTTGCAATAGCGTTAGCATCGGTGGCAGGCAGCAAGCCAGCCCGAACTTGCTGGTTACGAAGAGGGTCCTGTACCGTGGTACCGAACGCCTCAAACGCCTGATTTACGACGCCGATATTTGGCGCTCTAAATGATTGCGAGTAGGAGCCCCGAAGCAATACGTCTTCTGTAGGTCTCCAGCTTAGGGCCACCTTCGGCGATAGATCAGCGCCTATGTTGCCCCCATAGTCCTCGTAGCGCAGTGCGATCTGCGTTTCAACGTTTTCAGCAAACGGCAAGGACAATTCTAGAAAGGCCGCATTGACCTCCCGCGAATCATTGAAGTTGAAGATACACTGCGCACACTCCAAATTGTTTGTAATCTCGCTCTCAAAGGCGTTTGGTTGACCGAACGCATCATATCCCTTGATCACCGTTAAACCCGGTAGATTAATTTCAGGTGCGATACCTGAAGCATCCCTTTCTCTTCGCTGAATACCGGCAGCAAATTGTGCCGTGCCCCCAGTCAATTCCATCAGTTCACCAGAAACTACCGCATCGAAAACGAGAAGTTGATTGCGCTTGTCTGCGCGATTAATCCTTTGGGACATCCAATCCGTCAGTTCTTGAGGGTTGGCAAGGTCAGGATTGGTGAGGGCAGTGAGGAACGGGTTAAAGAACATACAACCGTCTTGCCCATGATTGGTTGAGGTCAGTGCGAGAGAGGCGCTCTCTCTTGTGTTGAGCACGTACCCAGGAAATACCGTTGCCCATAAGCCAGAAAACCCAGCAAAGGGCGTCTGGTCGACTGGGAAGTTTGGTGTACCGTTCGGAGTACAGTTGGGCCCCCCGAGACCGTTGAGCGCATTCTCGGTGCGATCCCTGACCATGGTTGAGTAATTCTGCTCGATGCTGGAATCACTCCAC